>JAAZHD010000067.1 GCA_012510895.1 Clostridiales bacterium | reverse complement strand
AGTGCCAATATTTTTTCATCATTTTCATGGCCTTTTTTTACAGCAACAATATTTGTATAGGTTTCAGCCGCAAGAGAATCCTGCTCTTCTTTTCCCAAAGCATCTTTGGCGACATTTAATCCTGCCTGTAATGCATAATTGCCGTTTATTACTGCCATATCCACATCCTGCAAAGACCTGGCAAGCTGTGCTGCTTCAATTTCAACAATGTCAAGATTCTTTGGATTTTCAATGATATCATTTTTTGTAGCAGCTAATCCTGCTTCAGGATCTACCTTGATAAGACCTAAAGATTCCAGAAGCAATAAAGCCCTTGCTTCGTTGGTGGTATCGTTAGGAACTGCAATCTTGGATCCTTCTTTTAATTCTTCGATAGAGGCAGTTTTACCCGGGTAGAGACCTAAAGGCTCGTAATGAATACCTGCTACAGAAACAAGATTAGCGTTATTTTTCTCGTTAAAATTGTTCATATGGGGTTTGTGCTGAAAATAGTTAGCATCAAGTTCTCCGCTTTCCAAGGCTCTATTGGGCTGTTCATAATCTGTAAACTCTATTATTTCCAGTTCATATCCTTGTTCAGACAGTTTATCTTTTATTGCTTCCAGTATCTCTGCATGGGGTGTTGCAGAAGCACCTACTGTAATTTTTTTATCATCTTTCGATTTCTGAGCACAACCTGCCAGTAAAGATAAAGATAAGACTATAACCAAAGCAAAAGCTAATATTTTCTTCATTTTTCTTACCTCCATATTAAATTGGATTATCAGCTGTTTTACCTGTCCTGTTATTTTTTATGAAAATGTCTTAAATATTTTCGTTTCATCACCAGGCATTGCAAAGTGCCATGAAGATAATTTACTTACGCTTATCGCTCATTCTCGCCAGCTTCATGCCCGCCTCCTGAAGTACTTGTACAAGTACAACCAACAATGCCACGGTCACAAGCATTATATCTGTTTCATAGCGATAATACCCATAGCGTATGGCGATATCTCCAAGCCCTCCGCCGCCAACAAAACCTGCCATGGCAGAATAGCTCAGTATAGTAGTCAAAGCAATTGCACTGCCTATTAATAGGGAAGGTCTTGCTTCCGGCAGCAATACCTTGGTGATCACCTGCATAGTCGAGGCCCCCATTGAACGGGCAGCCTCGATCACCCCCTTATCAACTTCCTTTAAAGAAGACTCAACAAGTCTTGCAATAAAGGGAGCGGCTGCAATAACCAATGGAACAACGGTCGCATTTGAGCCGATTGTTGTCCCTACAATTGCGCGTGTTACCGGCAATACAGCAATTAACAATATTAGAAAGGGAACCGAGCGTAAGAGGTTAATTATTAAGCCCAGTACACGATTGAAATTTTTCTTTGGTAAAATTCCTGTATTGTCTGTTACCACCAGGGCAATACCAAGCGGCAGACCAAAAAGATAAGCCAAAGCCGTGGAAACTAAGGTCATATAAATGGATTCAAAAAGTCCTCGCCCTAACATTTTTAATACTTCAGGCTCAAACATATCCATCTACCTCCTCCACTGCCAATCGTTTTTCGCGCAGATATTCTATCATTCTGTCAGCTATGATTTCATTGTCCGGAAGTTGAATTACGATTTGTCCAAATGCTTTGCCGTCAATATTCTTGGTATCTGCAAACAGGATATTTACCAATTGCCGGAAATCCAGCACCATCTCTGCAATAATAGGTTCATAAGCAGAACTTCCGTCAAAAACAATACGGCAACAACGGCTGCCCGGAGCAGTTTTGACAGCATGTCCTTCAGGAAATACCAAGCGCCTGGCTGCCGAAGTCTTTGGATTTGTAAATACATCTTCCACCCTGCCTATTTCCACAATTCTGCTGTCATCTATAATGGCAACACGGTTGCATATCTCCTCTATAACATGCATTTCATGGGTAATCACTACAATAGTGATTACCAGCCTTTTATTAATATCCTTAAGCAGTTTAAGTACATCACGAGTAGTTGACGGGTCAAGGGCGCTGGTGGCTTCATCGCAAAGCAAAACTTTTGGATCAGTAGCAAGCGCGCGGGCAATAGCTACTCTTTGCCTTTGTCCGCCTGAAAGTTGAGCAGGATAAGCGTGCAATTTGTCAATAAGTCCTACCATAGACAATAATTGTTCAGCTTTTTCCCTTGCTTTTCTTTTTGGGACATTTGCTATTTCGAGAGGAAAACAAACATTGCTTAAAACCGTTCTCTGCATAAGCAAGTTGAACTGTTGAAAAATCATGCCTATTGACTGTCTGATTTTGTATAATTCTCTCTTTGAGAGCTTGGATAAGTCTTTTCCATCGAAATAAACAGTTCCTTCTGTTGGCTGCTCTAAAAAATTTATGCAACGCACCAAAGTACTCTTTCCGGCACCGCTCATACCTATTATGCCGAAAATTTCGCCCTGATATATTTGCAGACTGATATCTTCCAGCGCTGATACATCGCCGCTGGAAGTATGAAAAACCTTCCCAAGCCTTTCTATTCTGATAATAGGTTGTTCAGTGCTTATCTCGCTCACCCCCAAACACCCCTATAAAAAAGTTATCTTTTTAGTCTGCCGGCCAACTCTAGTAAGCCATTCTCAAAATCTACTCCAGAACGAATATCTGTTCCTGCTGCTTTCGTTCTGGCTATACTTCCCACTGTAAAACGCACTGCTTCTTCCGCTGCAGACGGCAAATCGAATCCATTTAGCAATGATGCAACCAGAGAACTGCCAAATACATCTCCTATGCCATGATAGTAACCTTCTATTCTATTTTCGAAATAATACTCTACTTGATTGGTCTTACGATCATATGTTGCTGATACGAGAAGTTTTTCATCAAAATATACACCGGTAACCGCAATCTGCCTGGCACAAAGACT
>JAAZHD010000578.1 GCA_012510895.1 Clostridiales bacterium | reverse complement strand
GTACACTTCTCCATTTGCAGGAGAGCCAAATGCAATATTTTTTTGATCCGGCTCTTCGGTTAAGGAACCAAAAACCTCTTTTATCTGATCCGGCAGTATGCCGCTTACAAACTTCAGCTTTCCGATGGCATCATCAAATTTAAAATCTTCAGAAAGGACGGTTTTCACATAGCCGACAGCAGACTGGGTAAAGGGCATAGGTATACTGTTCATAAGGAATACAAGAAAGGCAAGTAATGCGGATACTGCTATCTGAATCAGCAGTTTGTTACCGGACGGAACATCCTCTTCCTGAATCGCTGAGCCGGAACGGGGTCTTGGTGCAGATGAAATCCTGGGGTTGGTCAGAATGCTGTCTGATGAACTTAAAGCGGTACGAGGTCTTACTGACCGTCTTTGCCTGGGACGGTCTCCGTATCTGTTTCTGTATAAAGACCGGTCTGAAGAAGTTCTGTATGATTCCGCACCTGAATCGGGAAAGCTGCTGACTGGCTGCAAGATTTCCGGTTCATTGTTTCCCGGATCCCTGAGAGACCCTATCGGATCCAGATAAGAGAATAAATCAGTTTCACCTTGTTTCTTTGATCTTTCCCGATGGATGGTTCTTCCCTGTATGACAATTGGCTGTTTTTCATTCATATCCGGTTTCCTCCTCCTGTCTGCCATTTACCGGCATTTGTCCTAAAATAAATATATTTCGGAGAAGGTATGATTATGCTTACCGGTCAGCTGTTTTTAAGAATGAGAAGACTTTTCATCCTTGCTGAACTCTGGGTTTACCAGATAGCGCCAATCAAGGTCGCCCCGTTCTACCGCTTTCAGCATTGCTTCCGCAGTAGCCAAATTAGTTGCCAGGGGAATATTATGCACATCGCACAGGCGGAGGAGTGCATTTATATCCGGCTCATGGGGCTGTGCCGTAAGCGGATCCCGTATAAAAATTATCAAATCAATCTCATTATTGGCCACCCTGGAACCAATCTGCTGATCCCCTCCCAGGGGTCCCGATAAATATCTATGAATTTTAAGACCTGTTGCCTCTGTAATTAGCTTCCCGGTAGTACCGGTTGCACACAAGCTATGCTTTTCCAGAATATGCTGGTAAGCAATACACAGGTTTATTATATCTTCTTTTTTCTTATCATGGGCAATTAATGCTATATTCAATAAACAACCTCCTATAACTTAAGCTTCTGCCGGCGCAGGCCTACATTGAGAACAAGGCCGAAAGAAGCCATAGTAGTCCACATAGAACTTCCGCCGTAACTCATAAAGGGCAGCGGTATACCGGTAATGGGCATGATGCCCATTGACATGCCGATATTCTCAAATACGTGGAATAAAATCATTGAAGCTACGCCCACGCAGATATATGAACCCAGTACATCAAGTGAACGCCTTGCCGTGCGCAATGTTCTCATAATCAAAAGATAGTACAGAATGATAATGATAATCCCGCCGACAAAGCCAAGAGCTTCCGCAGTAACAGAAAAAATAAAGTCTGTATCCTTAGCGGGCAAAAAGTCAAGCTGGCTCAACAAGTTCCCGGATAAAAGCCCCCCTCTGCCGACTTGCCCGGTTAACTGACCCGAACCAATGGACATTATGGACTGCAGCACATGGTATCCTTCACCCAAAGGATCCATGCCTGGGTTCAGATATACCAGAATCCGATATTTCTGATAGTCATCCAGTACTAAGTACCAGAGAGCAGGAATGGCTGCAAGACCGATGCCCATTACAATAAAAAGGTATCTGTACTTGATGCCGGCAACAAAAACCATGCCCATGAAAATGGCAATCAGCACCATGGATGTACCCAAATCCGGCTGACTTATTATTATCAGAAGGGGTATCAGGAGGGTAGCAAAAATTCTTGCCATGCTCTTCCAGTTGTTTATTCCCTCTTCTTCATATCTGGCTAAAACCCTGGCCAGCATCAATATTAGAGTCAGCTTGGTAAACTCGGAAGGTTGCATTCTGAAAGGACCGATTGCAATCCATCTTTGTGCCCCTCCGCCTTCCACACCGAATTGTCTTACAAGGAGAAGCAAGCCTACCACTATCCAATAGAAATAGGCAGAGTATTCACTGATTCTATGGTAGTCAATGGCGATTACAAAAGCCATAATCACCAAACCTGTGCCTAACCAAAGGGCCTGAAGCTTTACCTGGCGCAAATTGAAGCTTTCAACGGCTTCTGCGATAACCCCGTCTACTCCTTCTACAGGAGAACGGGTAGCCAGCACAATTCCCACCATTCCAAATCCGGTAAGCAGCAAAATAAGAAATAGTATGAAAAAATCAAAATTTTTTACCAGCTTGTTCTTGAACATGGTTTCGCCTCATCCTAAGTAATCATATTGCATGTTTGTATAAATATGAAGTTTTACAGCTTCCGGCGCTATGCCGTATTCATTATAACATAATGATATACTTCTGAGAATAGAAAACGGAGTTTTAAAGAAAGCGGGTAACCCGTAGTTACCCGCATTCGCATTGATCAACTGCTGATTTTTCCTTGACTGGCTCTTACTTGTCCGACATATATATTTCCCTGAACTTCCTAAGGCTTTCCACTCCGCCCAGGGTTGGTCTGTACTCCAGACCGACTGCTCCTTTGTAGCCTGCCTTGTCTATGGCAGCAAAAATATTCTTATAGTCATTCTCTCCGAACTGGAGCTCTATCCGTCCCGGATGTCCTGCCGCATGCATATGGGCAATGCAGTCCAGATTATTTGTAATATTAGGTATTATATTGCCCTCCATTACCTGTTGATGGTAAATATCATAAACAACCTTAACTAAAGGATGATCTACCTCACGGATAATTTCAAAGGCTTCTACTGAGGTATACAGATAATAACCCGGGTGATTTACAAGGGTATTTAAGGGTTCGATCATTATTGTGACACCTGTATCCTCCAGTATGGGACGGGCAGCTTTCAGTGCGGCCATAATGCTGTCATGCTGGTATCTGCGATCTTCACCTGTATCATTTCCCACCTGTGTTATCAGATGTTTCACACCGGCAATATTGGCTGCCCTGCAGCTTTCTTCCAGACCGTCCAGCCACTTTTGACGCATCTCAGGGTTGGTCATGTTGAACTCTGTAGTGCACATGCTTATAAATTCAACGCCTGTTTCTTCACAGGTGTTTCTTACGGCTTCCAGGTCCAGATCCTTCCACCTGTAGGTTTCTATTGCATCAAAACCCAGTTCCTTTACCTTACGTATGGCATACGTAAAATCCACGTCTCTAAAAAAGCCCGGTATTGGCACACAAGGTCTCATTATTCTTCCTCCTCAAAATAAATTACTTCGCCGGTTTCCATGGATCGATTTGCTGCGAAACCGACCTTCAGGGACTTAAGTGCATCTTCATAAGGCGAGCGTACCAGGCTTCTGTCCCCGGTTTTTACTGCATCGATGAAGGCACGATCCAAATCAAAAGTCTGGTCATTGCCTCTCATTATATCAACAGTCTTGTTTTTGGTTTTTATAATCAGGTTGTTCCTAAGCCGGTAATCCAGAATTATGTCGTTCAGAATCACAAGCAAGCCGTTGTGCGGTTGAATTCCTTTACAGTAGCATCCGCTGGCCAGGGATGCAGTAAAGTTATTCTTAAACCGGAACAAACATATGGAATAGTCGTCAGTGTCATACTCGGGACTTGCATCCACGCCCGGTTCAACAATACCGGTGGCATTCACCGCATATACGGAAAGGGGTTCGCCGAAGAGATAGCGCAGTCCGTCAAGCAGATGGATATTCTGTTCTACCAGCTGGCCGCCGCAGGTAGACTTTTTCTGCCACCACCAAACTCCGGGAATGCCGCCGATCCATGAACCTCTGATAATTCCTCCGGCCTTATGCCTGGGAATCTCTTCTTTCATCATTTGTATCAAATCCAAATAACGGTCCTGGAACCCTACAGCGGTTATAAGGTTTTTTTTCCGGATCCCGGCTGCAATTTTGTCTGCCAGATCCAAATCCAGAGTCATGGGTTTTTCAACCATGAAAGGAATGCCCATCTCAATTGCTCTTAGTTCCATATCGTCGTGGGCTGTGGGTTCTACAGAGATAAACAGAGCATCTAAACTGTCCTTGCTTTCCTTATCAAGCAGTTCAGTGTGGTTTTTATAAATCCTTTTTGCTCCAGTGGCATCAGCTGCTGAAATCCGTCTTTCCTCAATCGGTTCCGCAAGAGCCGCTATCTCCACATCTTCCATTTGAAGCAGGGCATTAATGTTGACTCTTTGCCTGCCGCCGCAGCCGATTAAGCCTACACGTATTTTTTCCATTTTTAACCCCTCTTTCTTTTTTATATATTCAATTGCCTTACACCCCGTCATATGACTTGGGGCGGAAGCAATCATCATACTAAAAACCAAGGCCGCCGTAATTTTTTATGCGGATAAGCAAGGCAGCAAGAACCGCACCTAAAGGAAACAGCAGAAGCAAAGGAGCAGCGTTTCTGTTATGAAAGTCAGCTGAATCAGTCCCCGGATCCTTCTCAAAAAGGGCGGTTATTTCAAGATCCCCGGTCAGGACTATGGTTACATTTTCCGCTTCCTTATCCGGTCCCTCCAGCCCCTCCCAGCCTGCAAACCTGTATCCGGGCAGGGGAACAGCATTTAATTCAACAGGAAGGCCTGAGAAATAAGTGCCCTGCCACGGATAATCATCTGCGTCCAGCTCTATATTATTGACTTTAATAATTCCCTGCCCGGAATGGGAAATAACCAGATCAATATCAGGTATTCCTTCAAGACCAAAGGCTTCGGATAAATGCATAAGCATATGTTTTGGACGTTCCAGCGCATAGTCCCGCATTTTGTCAACGGTTTGACGCCACTGGGCAACAGTGGGCCTCGGGTAGCCGTTCCACCTGTCAATGTGCTCCTGGATCTCCGGCAGCAGCATTTCTTCAAAATAGTCGATTTTTTCTATAATTCTGCCGCTTTCAAGAATGGTATGCATCTGGGTAAGCAGGCAGCTGATAAACTTGTTTTTGAACTCTTCATTCTTAAGCAGGCCTCTGAATAAGCGGGTTGACCAGTCAGGCTTCTCAGAGCCTTCCTTTTCGGTCAGCAATAAATCCTTCAGGTTATTATAGGAAGCTTCCTTGTAGCCGAAGGCATTATCCAGATCAAATATCATCCAGCGCCACCTTCCGTCAAGGCCATAAGGTGCATCCGGATTATAATCGCTGTTATGCCTCCATATGCTGACATTGTTGCTCGGCCAGTCAAAATTCCCTATATATACCTGAAATGCTGTATAGTTAATGTAATTATCCACATCCATCAGGGTTTTTACATATTCATAATGCCGTTCATCCGACATGTCATTATTTGCTGCATAGGAAAGCAGGCCCCTGTAATGGGCTTCACCGCCCGGCTTCCCCATTTCAAGAGATCCGGTAGTTCCCAGAATTGTAAAGCTTTCAGCTTCCGCTTTATACTCATTGGCCAGATAGTAAAGATCGAAACGCTTGCGCAAACTTTGAATGCCCCAGTATTCCCCGTTTATGAATACAATAACGGGACGGTATGACTGGGTATCGATATCTGCATCCTCAATCAGGCTCTGCAGCATAATATCCTTAAAGAAGGTTTTATAAAACTCCTGACCTCCGTTATGCAGTATCAGCCTTTTATGACTGTATACTGCTTCCTCATTGCCGGATTTGGAAGCCTCCCTGAAAATATCATAATTTATTTCGTTCTGAGCATCATATTCGCTTCTGGCGTAAAACCTAAGTGATTTCTGCGGCAGCACCCTGCTGGCAGAACCGTGAATTCTTACTCCTCCGTTTATGGAAAAACCAAGAGTGCCGCCTGGTTCAAAGAATTCAAAATGTACAGGTCTCTCCCACTCCGGCCCTCTCTGATAGTAGTTGGCATTGGGCATCCCCCAGTAATCCTCGCCATATCCATTTTCTTCGTACACCTTTCCGGGTATGTATATTCCCCGGTTAAAGCCAAAGAGGTCCCTGGCGTCCATGGCAAGGGAAACCACAGGAAGGGTATACCTTTCGTCCATGTTTTCATCAACAAAATACGTATGGGTAACAATTTCACTCATATTGCCGTCAGGTCCGAATGCTCTTGCCCTTACTACGGTACCCTTGAAAATATCCTTTTCGGGAACGCGCCACCTCATCCTATCGTCGGCCTCAGGAGGATTGGTCCCAATATATGAAAGCGGAAACCCGGGAGAGATGCCTTCCTTTATTCTATGATCCGGGAACCCTGCTTTAATGACTTCTTTTTTTATTTCAAGGGGCGATTCATATCTGGTTGAATTCTCATCAGGCACTGAACCGTCTAGCGTATAATATATTACGGTACCAGGCCTGGCCGATATGGTAAGCTCAAAGGCTTCGTTATATAAACCTCCGGGCTTTGAAAAGACCGGATTGAGTCCGGGATCTATTATATCCACATTTGCTTTTACATAATTATTTGATCTTCCGGGACTTGTTTCGGCACTGCTAAAGCAAACGAAGTTATGGCTTGCATCCGGTTGCCTGCCGTAAGCAACATCCCTTGAAAGTTTAGGCAGGTCTGTCCGGTCAATAACCCTGTTTCCGTCAGGGGCGGTAAGAATCAGAGTTTCACCTTCACTGCTGATTTTGAAATTGGTATGAATCTCTCCCTGATTTCCCGTCTTATTCTTGCCGGAAGCCCAAATAAGCAAATATCCGCCGGGCTTTATTATTGTCCCCCTTGGAAACACCCATTTCAAAGGCTCTCCCTCATCATCGGACAGGAAGTATGCGGACAGGTTGACAGGGGCTATACCCGGATTATAAAGCTCAATCCAGTCGGAAAAGTCTCCGTCTTCATCAGCCAGCAGGGAGCCGTTGGAGGCTGTAACCTCATTTATATATACTTCCTGAATCCCGGCCTTTGAACCCGAAGCGGATCCGGCTGAAACGGCCGGGTTCCCGTGTTTTAAATGATAAAAGTCAAATGCAAATACTATAATTAAAGAAGCAAGCAACAAGGCCGAAGCTTTCAATATCGCCTTAAAGGTCTTTCCCACTGTCCAACACTCCCAAATCCCGGCCCCTGAATCTGCTGCTGAATTCCTTATTCAGGCCTTCGTTTTTGAATATCCGGACTTGAGTAAAATCGTCATAATTCACAGCTGCCGGAACCACCACATCATACCGGGCCGCCTGGACGCTTTGTACATACTTGCTGTTGGCGGCTGCCGTTAAACCAAGTTTTCTTACTAAATTCATACACCATACCGGCTTCTCGCCGCTGAATTTGATTTCCAGTATAATCTTCCCGGGGTGATGGGGCCTTAAGAACATTTTCTCCGGAAACAGCTCCCTTCCGGCACAGCTGCTTACATCATGATCAAATGTTATTCTTACATTATCACCCATTTTGGACCTGTACCCCTCCCGGTAGTATTGAACAAGGGTGACAGGATTTAAATGCCGTATGTGATACAAGCGCCCGAATTCCTCCAGAATCGGGCTGTTTTCATGGGGCCAGCGGCCTTTTTCAATGAAATGTTTATATTCATCATATGTTATAAATGCGCTATGTTTATTAACCATGCTGCCCTTCCGGGTTTTTATCTCCGCTGCTATCGGGGCAGCCGGGCCGGAAGACTGGACATATGTCCTGAGACGGAGCTTAATTCTTCCATAATTCCCGTTTTCCTTCTCATGAAATGCCTCATAATCATAAGTATCAAAATAGAGGCTTCTGACAAAATACTTCCTGCCGCTGCTGAGCATTGTATATTTATCAGGCTGCATATAAGGAGCAAAAGCGTTTTTTACCTGGTAATACCAAAAAACAGGAAGTCTGTATTTAATCTCCCAGCGGGAAAAAGTTCTCATCATAAATTACAGGCCCCCAATCACAAGGGCAGGGCCAGCTGAGGCGCCAGCACTGAAACCTTGCTCACGCCCTCCAGGCTGTTTATATCCTCTATTAATGCTTCCACCATGCCCTGCTTCATGTCAACGGCCTTCATTTCATATATGATTTCCCACTGATCATCCTGTATCTCGTGGGTGCGTATCTGACTTTTAATATTGTGTCTTCTGATTAATTCATTGATATTTTCAGATTGAAATGGTTTTGTCCCGGAAATCACCAGAACGAATTCTTTATGCCTTAGGCTTCCGGCCCTCATTAAATATAATACGCACATTACTATGGCTATAAGTGCGGTCAGTATCAGCGTTACGGTCCAGTTATGAGTTCCGCAGCCCAGTCCTGTGGCAATGGACCAGAACAAGAAAACCATATCCCTTGTATCCTTAACGGGGGTTCTGAATCTTATAATGGAAAGGGATCCTACAAGACCCAGAGACAGCACCAAGTTCCCCTGTATCAGGAGCATTACCATGGCAACAATGGGAGACAAGGCCACCAGGGTAGAAACAAAGGATGGTTCATAATTCATGCCTCTGTGAGTAAGCTTATAAACTATGGCTGTAACCGCCCCCATTAAAACTGACAATACCAGGGAGACAAGCACATATATGATTTCCTGCCAGGTAATAAAGAAAGTTTCCAGAACACTGTTCCACATTTTATATATAAACCCCTTACATTTTTAAGCAATGATTATTTAATTATTCTTTCCTATTTTCTTCATCCTTTTAATAGGTATATTGGCGATAAGAGCTGATGAATAGTTGTCATTCTCCCGTTCAATCCTGGACAGTTTGATATCCATGCCTGCCTCATCTATTTCCATGTAATTTGATATTACTTTGATAATGTCGCCTTTTATCATATCAAGAAATTTAGGAGATACATTTGCACGATCATGAATCAGAATCAGTTTCAGCCGTTCCTTGGCAATATCCTTGCTTTTATTGTCTTCCTTTGAAAAAAACTTAAAAAAATCCAGCAATGTTTCTACCCCCTAATTTTTCTTTTTACTTTTAAACAGGCCTAACAACTTATCTATAAATCTATCATTATTTTCCAACTGAATCAGGGGAACATCCTCACCCATGATCCTTTTGGCTATATTGCGATATGCCTGCCCTGCCAGTGAAGAAGCCTCGATCACTGCAGGTTCTCCCCGATTGCTGGATACAATGATCCGTTCATCATCAGGCACTACACCTAAAAGATCAATTCCCAGGATATCAATGGTGTCATCAATATCCATCATATCCCCTTTTTTCACCATATCCATCCGCAGGCGGTTTACCACCAGTAAGGGGGTGTTAAGGCCCTGAGCGCTTAAAAGGCCGATAATTCTGTCAGCATCCCTGACTGAGGATACTTCGGGCACTGTAATTACGATGGCTCTGTCAGCGCCGGCTATAGCATTTTTAAAACCCTGTTCAATACCTGCCGGACAGTCAATTAATATGTAATCAAAATGCTTTTTCAGTTCTTCGCAGAGATTTTTCATCTGCTCCGGATTAACTGCATTTTTATCCCGGGTTTGAGCTGCAGGCAGCAAATAAAGACCTTTAAAGCGTTTGTCTCGGATAAGAGCCTGTTTCAACCTGCAAACTCCTTCCACTACATCTACCAGATCATATACAATTCTATTTTCCAGGCCCATAACAACATCCAGGTTGCGCAGGCCGATATCTGCATCAATCAAGACTACCTGTTTTCCTTCAAGTGCCAGAGCGGTTCCAATATTGGCAGTAGTTGTGGTCTTTCCTACACCGCCCTTTCCTGATGTTATAACTATGACTTCTCCCATATGTTCTTCCCCCTAGTTCAAATCTTGGTTTTATATATTCGCATATTATGCTTTTACTCTTTTTGGAAGATAAGGCTCTATTATCAACCGACCGTCCTTAATAAAGGCGATCTCCGGGTAATCCGGTTTCTCCGTTTCTCCTTCCGGCGCACGGGCAATATAATCAGCTATGCGAAGCTGGGTGGGCTGGAGCCTGTAAGAAGCAACCACTGCATTCGCATTTCCGCTGACTCCTGCGTGGGCAACACCCCGGAAAGTTCCGATAACCACTATATTGCCGCCGGCAATAAGCTCTCCTCCGGGATTCACATCTCCAAGCACCACAATATTCCCCTCATAGAAGATGCGCTGTCCGCTTCTCACCGTGCCTCTGACAAAGCGGGTCATGTCCTCTTCTATGCTGTCAAAGATATGAGAATCATGGTTTGACGGCTGATCTTCCTGCTCAGCCGGAAGCTTGTCCATGAATGCAACAGACCCAGGTTCCATGTATTCGGAAAACAATTCCAGGATTTTTTTCTGCTCCAGGGAGCTGAATTCCCTGCCTATAAAGCTGAGATTGACTCGGGAACCTTCAAAAAAAGGTTTGCCATTCTTCAGTTTTTCAGCAGCGGATTCCAAAACCTCCTCCCACTTGGAATCCTGATCAATATAAATACGAAGTCCGTTTCTCGTGCCTTTAAAAATGACCGGTTGTTGAGTTTCCATATTCCATTATCCTTCTTTTCTCTTACTGCTTATAGATTCTACAATTCTACATATTTAGATAAAATCCTTTATTATCGCATGAATAATGAAAAAACATTCAGGGAATTAATTGATTTTGTTCAGGCAGCAGACTGTGCTGCTCACTTTCTTTTAACTTATAATATTCTTCTATGATGCGCCTGGCGATAGGGGAAGCATTACCCGATGTTTTCCCGTTGGGTATTGCCACTACCACTGCTATCTCCGGTTCCTCATAAGGGGTAAAGGCAGTAAACCAGGCGTTATTCTTCTCCGGTGTATCGCTGTATATCTGAGCCGTACCGGTTTTGCCGCCCAGGGTTATTCGAGGATCCATCCCTTCAAAAGTACGCACTGCAGTTCCTCGGCCGCCGGGACCCCCTTCCTGGTATACCACCCTGCGCATTCCTTCCTTAACCGCTTCAGTATGGCTTTCCTTTATATCAAGCTGCCTGTATGCCGGCCTGGTCTCATGCAGAACCTCACCTTCCGGAGACCGAACTTCTTAAACAACATGTGTCTCCAGTACCTTATTCCCGTTGACCAGTGCGGCAATATACCGGGCAACCGCAAGGGGCGTTACCGAAGTAGCGCTTTGTCCGATGAAGACCCTGTAATATTCAACAGAGCTCCATCTTATAACATCAAATATATGCCACATTTCATAGGCCGCCTTGTACGCATCCTGGTCATTTTCTGAAAATATGTTTTCTTCGCGCAAATAATTTACCAGCCCGGAAATATCGCGGTTGATATCCACCAGGGCCCATACTTGTTCATCAGTTACTTCTTTCTTATATCTGCTTTTTAAAAGGTTTTTGACCCTGGGGAAGGAATACCTGCGTCGGTTCTCTTCCAGAACATCCGGATTTGCCACCACATTCCTGTCGGTTTTTCCGCTGAGCTTAAGGAGTTCCAGCCCTGTAGGTCCATGAAGCCCGAAGGCTTCAGCCCATTTGTGCAGCTCCCAGATGTCCAGCCTCTCTCCAATAGCCGTAAAATAATAGTTACAGGAGACCTTAAGGGCATCCATAAGATTTACACTGCCATGGCCCCTAGAAGACCAGCAGGAAGGCGCGTATTCATTCAAACGGATTCGGTCATAGATTCTTTCTCCCGGAGTTGTTTTGCCTACCTCAAGAGCAGCAATGGCAACCAGCATCTTAAATACAGAGCCGGGCTCCATGCCTCCCTGGAATGCAATTGGAAACATAGGTCTGGTAGGATCACTCATCAGGTTGTTGTAATTTTCTGCACTTATTCCCCGGGCAAAATAATTTAAATCAAATACATATTCACTGTTGGCATAACTGGCCATGGTCAATATTTCACCAGTATTCACATCCAGGATAACTGCAGCCCCGGTATCGGCCAGGGGAGCCTGATTGTCACCGTCATAGGGCGGAATGCCCTCCCTCATTTTTTCCAATTCTTCTTCCAGTATGGTTTCCGTAATGCGCTGAAGCCGGATATCTATTGTAGATACCACATCATTTCCGTTTTTGGGAAGTTTTTGATCCAGCAGCTTAATGACCCGGCGGGAAGCATCCACTTCTGCCTCCAGATAGCCGTGCTTGTCCTTCGTATTGCCGGTCAGCCATCTTTCAGCATAGGCTTCTATTCCTTCCTGGCCGTATTTATCGCTGAAAACGTTGTACCCGTCTTCCTCCGGAGTTCTGCCGTAGGTTTCCTTGTACAGCTCAATATTATTTTCAGACATGCTGCCCACATATCCGACAATATGCTGGGCTGATGTGCCGTAAGGATAGGATCTGCCC
>JAAZHD010000577.1 GCA_012510895.1 Clostridiales bacterium | reverse complement strand
GTGACTTTTTGCGCAGATATGCCAGGTGGCTGGCGGCACCCAAAGACAGCGGGCGTCCGGACAGTCCTCAGTGGTTTCGTGAGATTCCCTTCTGGATTATGGACTGGATGCCGAACGGCAATCCGGATAAAGAGCCGGTACCTGTCAGCGTTCGCCCGGAAAAGGAACCCGCGGGAGATGACTGGATAAATATACCTGTCAGGCTGCGCCGCGCACTAGGAGTACCTGTCGGATATCATATTTACAATTGGCATTATATCCCCTTTAATAACGATTTCCCTCATTACTTTCCCGCAGAAGAAGGTTTTGAGGAAGGCGTAAAAAGGCTTCAGTCTGAAGACATCCGTGTAATGCCTTATATCAATGGCAGACTGTGGGATACTCTGGACAGAAAGGGCGAAGACTGGCGTTTCTCCAGAGATGCACTGCCAAGTGCTGTCAAAGATGACAAAGGCCGGCTAATGACGGAAAGCTATGCATCTCATGAGCCGGACGGCAGTTTATGCAGGCTTGCAGTAATGTGTCCGTCCACTCCCAGGTGGCGTGAAACATTGCAGCAAATAACGGATACCCTGTTTAAACAGGTTGGAGTTGATGCGGTCTATGTTGATCAGGTGGCTGCTGCACAGCAAAGTCTGTGCTGTGATCCGGGACATAATCACTTGCCCGGAGGGGGTGCATGGTGGACCCGCTCATATCAGGAATTAATGAGGCGGCTTAATCTAGGCAAGCCTGATCAGAGAGCTTTTACTACCGAATGCAACGGTGAGCCCTATGCCGGTTCCTTTGACGGATTTTTGACCTGGCACTGGATTCAGGCACACCAGGTACCGGTTTTCCCCGTGTTGTATGCCGGAAATATAGCCATGATAGGACGTAATCTGAATGGATACAAGAAGAATGACATACCGTATTTTAAATTCCATATAGCGGAACAATTGCTGTTTGGACAGCAGATAGGATGGATAAACTCAGACGTGGTCAATAATGAAAAGAAGTTTCCATTTTTGAAAAAGATGGTTGCTTTGCGCTGGGAATACAGGGAACTGTTTGCAACAGGCAGACCGCTGCGCCCGCCTGTTATACACACCGATGCATCGGTTATTCCCTCCTTTGCCGGCATGGGGAGACCCATAGCCTGGGAGGTGTTCGGCATAGAACCGGTACGCAGCGCTTTATGGCAGGACAATAAAAAAGAACGCTGTGTATTCTTTGCAGTTAATACCGGGGATAGTAAAACAAAATGTGAATTTAATGTTCTGCTTAATGAGTGTAAGGTTTCTGAAGCAGAATCAATAAAAGCTGTCAAATACGATGGTGCCGGTGAATTAAACAGCAGCATTGTAGATAATATTTTAAAGCTTTCATGTGTACTTGAACCGGAAGGATACCTGGTACTGGAATGGCCTTGTAGTTAAATATATTTATCAGCTTTTATTATGATTATTATCATGGATAACTTGGTCTATTACGATAACCAGGGCAAGTATAAAACCATAATCTTCACCATCGGCAATATCCACTCCATAGGTATCGGAAAAGGAAAACCAGCGCTTTGACACCTGGGCTGCGGTCCGGCCGTTTCTGAGAATTGAAAAATCCATGCCCAGGAAATTGCCCTCGATAGTGAAATTGCCCAAGGTACTTGTAATGTTAAATCTTGGTCTGAAAAAGGTGAATTCTTTTTTTACAGTGGCCATGGGCTGACCGTATTGGTAAATGGTATACTCAGGCAGGAAGCGGAACAGTTTCTGTTCAATATAGTATAATTCATCCCCTGCCATATTGTATATCCTTAGCTTGTCTCCAAGGGAGAATACTTTGCCGACCACAGTGAAGTGTTCATTGCCAAACTCGTCCGTAATGGTGAATCTGTCCCCGAAGGAAAAGATTCTTTGCTTTACTGCAAACCGCATTTGAAGCGCCTCCTTTTCCTTTACAGTTTTTATGGAATCAGTATAGCATACATGGTTATCCTTGCCAACTTATTTTACTGTCAGCCTGGTTTAATGTTATATGATATTATTATATTTATAATGTAAGGAAAGGATGAAGCAAAATGGCATTCATACAATGTGATTTTTTTTCAGAAGTTCTGGGATTCTCATGTTCAATGAACGTTATTCTTCCGCAGCAGACATATAAGCGGAAAGACATTCCTACTCTTTATTTACTGCATGGCCTATCTGACGACCATACCATTTGGATGCGAAGGACCTCTATTGAAAGATATGTAGCTTCTATGGGTTTGGCCGTGGTAATGCCGGCAGTACATCGAAGCTTCTATACGGATATGGCAGCAGGCTATCGCTACTGGACTTTTATAAGTGAGGAACTCCCTGCCATAGCCCGTTCCTTTTTCCCCTTGTCTGACAAGAGAGAAGATAATTTTGCAGCCGGGCTGTCCATGGGCGGTTATGGTGCTTTTAAACTGGTTTTATCCTGCCCTGACCAATTTGCAGCAGGCGCAAGTCTGTCAGGAGCTTTGGATGTTGCAAACTTAGCATCTATTTTTGAAAATAAAGAATTTGAGAACATATTTGGGGATTTAAGCAAAATAGCCGGCAGTAAAAACGACCTGTTTCATTTGGCAGAATCAACTGCAAAATCTGACGGTCCCAGGCCAAAGCTTTATCAATGCGTAGGAACAGAGGATTTTCTATATGAAGATAATATAAGGTTCCGAGATTTCATTCAAAAGCTGGGTTATGACTACACATATGAGGAAGGTCCCGGAAACCATTCCTGGGATTATTGGGATAAAATGATACAAAGGGTTCTTGAATGGTTACATTAATGTTCTTCACATATGGAGCGATGAAAAACAGATAAATACCGATTGCGCTCTTTTCATCACAAAACTTGAAACTTATCCCTTGATAATTTAATACTATTCCTGCTACGCAAACCCGCATGGTTGATGGGTGAAATAAAATGAATGAAAATGATTAATAAAGATGAAAGTGTGATATAAAAATGCAATTCAAATTGTATACAGATGTGCATGAATTTTACAATGATACATATGATGTGTTAATGCGTCATGAGTCGCAGAATATGATTCTCCTTGGCAATATTATAATTGGATATGAAGGGAAAGATAAAACAGAATGGCGTGACCCTGCAAATTGGCTTATGGCAACTGTTTCAGATGATAAGGGTGTAAGGCTTACTGCTTTAATGACACCACCGCATAATATAACGCTTTATGCAACAGACAATATAACTGATCCAGAGGCTATAAACTGTCTGATAGATGGATTGAAAGACTATGAAATTCCCGGCGTGATGACCGAAAAAACTTTGGCAGAATATTTTGCCAAGGAGTATACTGCCCGAAAGGGACTAAACTTTAAAATAACGATGAACCAACGTATATACGAACTTAAGGCAGTAAACCCAGATATAAAACAATTTGGTGTCGTTCGTTTGTTGGATGAAAAAGATATGCCATTTTTCCCATACTGGATTGAGGCTTTTTATGCATCAAGTAGTTACGGAAAAACAGAAATGTCTATCCCGCAAGATGAAAAAGCATATCGCTACCGAATATCAACAAAAAAGCTCTATGTTTTAGAAGTCGATGGGATGCCTGTCTCCATGGCAGGGTATACAAGGGAATTGCAAACATCTATCGGCATAGCATTTGTATATACCCCTCCTTATTTTCGCGGTAAGGGTTATGCCACCTCATGCGTGGCTCAAATCAGTCAAATGGCATTAGATAAAGGATTTGATAAGTGTGTATTATATACAGATTTGTTAAACCCAACATCAAATAGTATTTATCAAAAAATAGGATATACGCCTATCTGCGATTCAGTTATGTTGAATTTTGAATGATATCTTGCTGCCAATTATTAATAGGTATGTGCTTGAGTTCATAATCTTTAAAATATATTGTTACATTCCTTATAATAAACGCAATAAAGAGATTTTAAGGGGTTGACTTCCATGTCAGCTTCTGAATAAAAGTCGTTTTTCAGGTAAGATATACTATAATGTATATACCTCACAACCATTTGGAATTTTCTGCTAAAGGTATTTCTAAGGTCAGCGTCTATACGCGGGGTTGGATAAGTGGAGTCCAGCAAGCATTTGCAAAATATACGTAGATGCAGAGGTGGACAACGTATGAATTTATAGCAATAGGAAGCGGAGGCAGTGTTGCATTGGAAGAACAGAGAATTCAAATACCTTTTAACAACTTTGGTAAATCAGGCATCATCGGAGTGATCTACAAGGAAAACACTAGTCCTGTTACATCCGGCTTTGAAATTGTAAAAGATCTGGTTCCTGATTTAGATATATGCATTGGCTATCCTACAATACGGGCATCTGTTAAGGAATTTGCGGGCTTTGGATTTAGCCGGTATTGTGGATGGATACAGGTGGTGCAAATGGAGTTTTATTCTGATGCAAATAGTGAAGATCCAGATGATACATATTATGAAGTGGATACAACACCTGCAATGAAACAGAAGGGATTACCGTTCTGTGCTTTTGGATATCCGGCAGATTTTTTTGATGCGCCTTGCAATAATTACTATGAAGGAGCCAAGATGGTTTGGAAAGCTAATACTTTTTTAGTATCTATGCCAAGTTATATAAACAATGAAAGTATATCTTTTTTAGCCGGATTTGAATGGGGTTTAAAGAATACAGGAGTAAAGTAAAAAAACAAATTAATATTACCCCAGTGAAGAACATTGATAGTGAATATTGGGAAAAGCATATTCCCTTATTTTATCGTGATTTTCCCCAATGGAATTTCGTTAAATAAGTATATACGCAAATTGATTTTGTTAACAATTACTTGGTTAAATTCTGGAATGTGTAAATATACCCGTTTATTTGATCAAAGGAAATACTGATTGCTCGGTTGCTTTCAGATTACTAAAAACCACAGCAACTTAAATGTAAAATGTATAGATGAGACGCCCGCTAGAATTAATGGGATGTTTATTTTTGGCTTTGATCTTATTAATCCAAGCCCCTTTAAAATAAAAATTATGAAAGAAGAGATTTAGCATGCGAGGACGTGTGGCATCGGAGAACACGGCATGAGAGCCTTAATGTTTTGTATAGCAAAAAATAAGAATTTGGAGGGGAGACAATGTCAGTTTTAAACTTTGAGAAGATGCAAGAAATCCAAAAGGAGCTGCAAGAAAAATATAAAGATAAATGGGATCCTCTTACGCCTGAAAGAGGAAGGGATAAACTTCTATGGATGATAATTGAAGCAGGTGAAATAGCTGATGTAAGCAAAAAATGTGGTGATAAAATGATTATGAATGATATAGATGTTCGAAATAAATTTATTGAGGAGATGTGCGATACTCTTATGTATTTTAATGATGTTATGCTTTGCTATGATATTTCACCAAAAGAGTTGGAACGAATATATTTACAAAAACATCAGATTAATATGGAACGATGGTGAATCCAATTTATGGTATAATCATTGTACATAATTTATTAATTATGTCGTAACGGTAGGTTTTTGTGAAATAAAAATAATTTATAGAATTAAGGTGAGTATTATGAGCGATAATGATATAGAACAATGCAGACATACGTATATTGTAGGTTATTCATTCAGAATGCCTCAACCGTTTTTTAGAAGTTTATTGTGTGACAAATGCAGCAGAAGGATAAAATTGAGTTTACACTGGCGAATTCTTTTTTGGTTCGTAGATATTATCGGCTTTGTATTCGCTTTTGGCGCAGCAACCTCTGTTCAAATAAAACTATTTGGAAGTACATTTCTCGTTCAACTTTTTGTTTTCTTACTGCTGGCCTGGATGGTACAGTTAATTGCCAGGCTTATCTTGAGGTATGGTAAATGGGTTGAAGCAGATAAAAAATAGCTGATAATTATATGTTGTAGATATTTTAAGTGAGGTGGCCTATGGCTGATTATCGGAATTCAAAGTGGGCTTCTGAAATTATTGAATTGCAAAAAGATGATGGCTCCTGGGGCTATTTTCACACGCTTAGCAACCCTTCCAAACGGAATCCAATAACAACTGAACAAGCCTTAAGAAGGCTCGAAATATTAGGGTACACAATAAATGACAAGCCAATAATTAAAGCAGTATCTTACATGCAAGATTGTTTAGCGGGGAAAAAGTCAATTCCTGATCGAAGGGAAAAACTGCATGACTGGGATATATTCACAGCACTTATGTTATCTACATGGATACGCAGATTTACAAAGAATGATTATAATGCAAATGATATTGCAAAAAAATGGGCTGAGATAATCAGTCATGCATTTGAAAAGGGTGTATATGACAATAACCTATATGTTGATACGTATAAAAAAGTTCATGGGCTGCCGCCTAAGGGCGGACGCCTGCTGGATTTAGCAACTTTTTATCAGGTTTCTTTAGTAACGGACTCATTAGACGACAAAACAGCATCAGCTTTTATGGATTATTTATTGCAGAATCAATCAGGTATTTATTATATCTATGGAAAGCAATTATCTATATTACCGCAAACATTTAAATCAAAAGAAGCAAGCAGGTACATTGCGGCTATTGAATTATTAGCAGAGTATAGAAACCCAGGATGTAAAGAAAAGCTTATGTTTGTAGTTGATTGGCTGGAAAGCAGCAAAGAACATGAAGGGTACTGGGACATGGGGACAACAGCAAAAGATGGAATTAGATTTCCTTTGTCTGATTCATGGCGCAAAAAAGAATTACGAGTAAAGGATTGTACATATAGGATATCAAAACTTATAAAAAAATTAGAGATTAGCGGGTAAGGCTTCGAAGCGCGTACTGTATCACATAACAACGCATGCCCGCAAGATCGCGGCAGGAAAGGTTTTGGAGCTTATGCATCACACGATTTGTTAGAGTGGTTATCTTAAGGTCTGTATCACTTCACACTTATAAGATACTACGATGTAATACATTTGGTAATTGGAGTGATTAATGATGGTTATTTTGATTGGTGGAGTTTCTTGCACAGGGAAAACTCTTATGGCTCAAAAACTGCTGGAAAAATATAAAATTCCATATTTGTCTATAGATCATATAAAGATGGGATTGATTCGGGGAAGTAAATATTGTGATTTTTCTGCAACTGACGATGATAATAAACTTACATATAAACTATGGCCGATAGTAAAGGGAATAATAATGACTAATATTGAAAATGGGCAGCACATTATTATTGAAGGGTGCTATTTACCTCCAGAGCATATTAATGATTTTGATTCTTTCTATTTAAGACATATAATTGCTTTATACATAGGCTTCTCCGAGCATTATCTTGATAAACATTTTAATTCAATTATTGAGCATAGAAGTGAGATAGAGCAAAAGGAATTTGATAGTCATTATATGAATAAAGACAATTTCATTAAACTTCATTCTCAAGTTAATGAATGCTGTAAGAGGCATAATGTTAAGTTTTTTGAAATCAATGATAATTATTTAGAAGAAATGAACAATGTATACAAATGGATAGATGAACAAGTACAGTTAAAAATGCAGCCGGCAGCATTGTAGCTGCCAACCTTTAAGTGCCATTGGCCGAATGGATTATGAGACAATCTACAGGGGTGTTTTATATGAATATTGAATTTGCTGAGGATGAGAAAACATTTTATGCGGTCTTGGGACATCTAGCTTATAACATGAATAAAAAACTTGATATAAAAAAGGCAATTGAAATATCGAAGCTGGTATACGATTTAACAGGAATTTATTATGGCGAAGTTTTTAGAAAAGGATTTACCTGTTTCAGAAGTATTTGATATAATAATACAGCGCATAATATTTAAAGCTTTGGCATCTTTGACGCTCTATTACGTGAGGTGCGATACATCACATAATATTGCATTTAAGCCGTCGGGCGTGGTTTGTAAAACAAAGCGCCTGCACCCTCACTTTCATGTGTGTTTGCATTCTCATCGGAAGGTGCTTGGTATGAAAAATAGCAGAGTGAAAATATACACAGCAATATTACTAATAACATTGGTATTTTGCTTGATCTTTTCTACGGCTGCATTCATGTGGGCTCACTGTGAATCTTATATATTATGTACTCAACTTTCCCACTTGGAAAAAGCAATATGAACCTTGAAAAATGAATATAAAAAATCACGCTTAGAAATAATTATGAAAGGAAAACCGCCGCAGTTATGGTATAATTGAATCATC
>JAAZHD010000576.1 GCA_012510895.1 Clostridiales bacterium | reverse complement strand
TTTCTTAATACGATAAAGGAAAAATCCATGTTTGAAAGCAGTGTGGAACTTTCAGAAGACGATCAGATTTTAACCCTGTCCACCTGCACCTATGAATACGATAATGCCCGTTTTGTTGTTCATGCCAGAAGGGTGCGGAAATAGGGAAGAACTGTTAAGCTGATACGGAAAATCTTACGGAAATAAGGAGCAAACGGAGAATTGACCGGATTAATAGACAGGTTAAGAAAAATACCCGGTGAGGTATTATATCTATTTCTCGCCATGGGCATAACCCTTCTGGGAGACTCAAGCTTATATGTGCTGCTTCCCATATATGCAAAGGAAATCGGCATACCTGTTGCTGCGGTTGGAGTCTTGCTGAGTATAAACCGTTTTATCAGGCTGGGTACAAATCAATTTGTCAGCAAACTGTACTCTAAAATAGGAAGCCACAGGCTGTTCCTTGTCAGCGTTATTCTGGCAGGCATCACCACATTCTTATACGGTCTGCCGGTAGGATTTGTAATATTTTTGATATCAAGGGCTGTCTGGGGCGGATGCTGGTCCTCAATGAGGCTGGTATGCTTTATTAAAATTTCAGAAAACAGTGATGAATCTTCCCGGGGAATAGTGACAGGAATATTCAACAGCATTGTCAGAATCGGCAGCCTGGTTGCCACCTTGCTTGGAGGAGTGTTTGCAGAGCTGGCAGGCTACAGAAATACATACTATATTTTTGGCTTGCTTACCCTGGCTGTTTGCGTACCCCTTACTGTTTTGAGTGCAAGGCAGGCTGGTTCCAATGATGTAATGGAATTAGATGAAGAATTAGAGGCTCAGGATGAGGATACAAATATAAGCAACAGGAAAGGAAAAACAGAAGTAGGGTTAAAGTCAGTATACAGCATGTCTTTTCTGGGCTACTGGATAAGCGGAGGGCTCTTGTCTACTACAATAGGCTATATTCTTATGACCAGGTTCGGTACCAGCATAAGTATTCTTGGCCTTTCTATAGGAATCGCCCTTATAACCAGCCTCCTGACATCTCTGAAATGGGTTTACGGCATTTCCCTGCCTGTAGTTGCGGGTAGATTATCTGCCAGGTATGGAAGGCTGACTTTAGTTACCTTTTCCTCCGTTACACTTGTTTTATCCTTAGTATCCATTGCTTTAGTTAAATCTTTTTATGGTTTATCACTGGCCATAATAGCGGCTTTTGCAGCTTCCACAGTATTAAACAGTGTTTTGGATATTCTTGCTGTTGATCACCATAGCATAACCGAGAACGGAAATATATTAGGTCATTATATGACATGCGGCGATTTGGGGGCTGCTTTCGGTGCTGTAGCCGGTTATTCCCTGGCGGTTGCTCTTGGCTATAGCAATGTTTATATAGTGAGTGCTGCAGCCCTTGTACTTATCTTTACGGCCGCAAGCGGTATAATACCCAATAGGCTTTTCAGCAAACAGAAGATGAATATATGAAGGATAAGCCGATCATCAGACTTTTAGTCCACCTTTACGGGCTGCATGGTTTCTGTGGAGTGAAGAATATCAAAGATCATCTTTGTATCACCATATCCTACATCAGGTGTCACCTGAATTTCTTCTTCTTTGCGGAAGGCTTTGGCAAAGTTTAAAAATTCATTATAATAACCACGGCCCGGTAGGAAGCTGATTTCTTCGGCAGTTCCGTTGCGATAGGAAACAAATAATTTGCCGCTGTTTTTATCTTCAAGATAAATCTCTCCCCGAGTACCGAAGATCTGCAGCCCGACAGGCGGTTTCTGGGTTTCAACTCCATCGCAGAAATAGTTGTACTGACCAACAACATTGTTTTTAAAGTGTATCTGGCAGTTGTAGGACATATAGGGGCTGTAAGGTTCATCCTGAGGACGGCCGAGAGCATACACGGTATTAACGGCACCAAAAATATGACGAAAAGCAGCAATATCATGCAGGGCTGCATCCAAAAAGGCCCCTCCCGGATATTTAGGGTACTGTCTCCATTCAGTTGCTGCGAAGGTGTCTTTCTTCATTTCTTCTTTGAAATCTACAACCTTATTGCAGATAAAGTAAACCGCTTCTCCGATACGACCTTGTGACATCATATCCTTGATAATATTGTTTTCATCATTATATCGATAGTTTTCAGCTAACATTACCAATGACGAACTGCTGTGATACAGATCCAACAGTTTTTTTGCTCCTTCCATGGTGCCGGCAAGGGGCTTTTCAGCAATCAGGTTCTTTCCTGCTTTTAATACAGCAGATGCTGCTTCAAAATTTTCTTCAATTGGTACAAGCACGTCCACAACATCAATATCATCTCGTTTAAGCATCTCGTTATAATCGTCATAAACATTGCTCTGATCTAATCCTATCTTGGCTGCAAACTGCTCCGCATCGCTTTTCGTTCGATTACAGAGGGCTGCTATTTCGTATTCATTTTGTAATTGGGAAACGGCAGGCCAATGAAGACGTTCCCAGGCCATACCGGTACCAATTACCGCCAGGCGTATTTTATTCATTAACAATTTTCACTTCCTTTTGTAAATATTAATTCATTCATTATAAAGTGTTACCAAGATTAGTATGTTCATCATTTAAAAAACTAGTAATCTAAATCTCAATAAAAAATGTCAGCTAATATAATATTGTTTGACATACCTCATCTTGCAACTTGAATCAAATTTTGACATAATAAAAATCATGATTTACTCTTTATATCCTGATCTTTTCGAATTGCGGCCTTACGAAGGTGACTTTCATTCTGCAGACAGCCTATTATCAGGAATCCCTTTGAAAAACTGTTTCGGATAAGAGGTTTATGATTTCTATGTATTATATGTAAAGCAGCATGGAAAGCGAGGATGATTACAATTACCTTAAGTGTGATAACGGTCAGGC
>JAAZHD010000575.1 GCA_012510895.1 Clostridiales bacterium | reverse complement strand
TATGGCGAAAAAAATTAATAAATACATAGATATAGATAAGTTTGAGAACTATATTAATTCGGCAAATGAAGACGCTCAAAGCTCCATAGGTAGTAAACTTTCGGAGTATTTTCCAGACATTAATGCGTTCAATACGCCTGAAAAGTGCGCTAAAATTTTCAAAGATATTCTTATTGAAAGTGCAACACCAGGAAAAAGCAAAAAAGCCACTTCTACATCAAGTAAAAGTGGCCAATTAATAAGTGTTGACGTGCTAAAAAACGAGTTTGGTCTACGTCTAATTTTAGAGTCAAATGGTATTTGCCCCAACGATAATTGCTATCAACCTCTGTATGTTACGAGCAACAATGGTAAGACAGCAGCTAATTACGAAATTGCTCAAATCGATCCAAAATTGAAACCTGATAGCTATGAAAACCTTATTGCTTTGTGTCCAAAATGTAAAAATAAGTATTTGTTATCTCCAAGTCAAGATGATATTAAACGCATGGCAGATATTAAAAGACATCTTATGCTAGAAGCTAATGCTATTGAAGCTTTGGCTAATTCAAAGATAGAAGAGGGCGTAAATAGAGTTTTAAGAAAAATAAGCACCACTCCATTCACAGAATTGATTCCTTTAAACTACGATCCAGTTGAAGTAAAAAGAAAGATTAAGAGAGACAATGTCCCTCTTTTTATCAAAATTCAAAGCAGTGTTAATATCTACTATCTTTATGTTGAGAATTTATTTCAACAGTTGAGTAAAGAAGGTCAATTACGGTTTGAGCCATTCTCCATGCAAGTGAAATTAAATTACTGGAATCTACGTGATCAGGGTTTATCACAATCTGATATCTATTATAAATTAGTTGATTGGCTTGCTAAAAACACAAATGAAAGTAAAGAACCGTGCGAAGTGATTATTTCATATTTCGTACAGAAGTGCGAGGTGTTCGATGTTATTGCCGAATAAAATTTTCACATATAACGAAAGTATATTGTCTAAATTCCCTTTTGTCCTTAAAGAACTGTCAATTTCTCCACAATCAGTAATAACTCTTTACATGAAGATGCGGCCTCTGATATCTGATGTGGGCGAATATATAGAAATCCTCGATTCTCTTTATGCATTACAGAAGATTAAATACGACGAAGATCGAGAGGTGTTGATATATGTTAGTTAAAATACATTGTGATGAATTTATGTCCTATGGAAAGCCCCGAAAACCTATCATTTTCCATGAAGGACTTAATACTGTGCTCGGCGGCCATCAATGGCTTCCCAGATAATACAATTGAGAAGGTGTTCCGCAAGGATCCATATCGATTTCTTATAGTGGCTGATATGTTCCAAACAGGTTATGATGAACCACTATTCCATACTATGTACGTAGATAAAATGCTGTCTGATATAAAGGCTGTTCAGACTCTATCTCGACTGAACCGCTCTCACCCTCAGAAACATGATACCTTTGTACTGGATTTTGCGAATAAAACAGAGACCATTGAAGCAGCATTTTCAAAATATTATCGGACCACTATTCTGTCTAATGAGACTGATCCGAATAAGCTTTATGATCTCATAGCAATCATGGAAGCTCATCAAGTATACGAAAATGAACATGTTGATTCACTTGTTGAACTGTACTTAAATGGTGCAGATCGTGATAGGTTAGATCCTATCCTCGATGCATGTACTGCTATTTACAAAGAACTTGATGATGAAGGAAAAATTGAATTCAAAAGTGC
>JAAZHD010000574.1 GCA_012510895.1 Clostridiales bacterium | reverse complement strand
GTATAAACTACCTATGGGGTGCTATTTTTTTGCTTCTTAATGTATATATTGCAACCTTATCCCCCAAATATCTGGGAATTATCATCGACTTATTAGAGGCATCGGTTACACAAAAGACAAAGATTTATCAATATATAGGACTGATTATACTGGTAGCCATAGGTACATTTGTCACACGGTATATTTGGCGGTACTTCATTATGGGAAATGCCCGTAATATGGAATGCTTCCTGCGCATGGAAATGCTGAAGCACCTCCAGAAGATGTCAGTTAATTTTTACAACTATCATAAAACAGGTGATTTAATGGCTTACGCCGTTAATGATATCCAGGCCGTTCGTATGAGCTTCGGACCGGGTGTGGCTCTTCTGTTGAACGGCTTAGGCATGAGTCTTATCACTGTTTTTTCCATGGTGCAGGTAGTGCATCCCAAGCTTACCGTATTGGCTATGCTTCCCATTCCCGTTATAATTGTTGTCATTATCCGTATGGGAAACATGATTCGAAACCGATTTCGCAGAGTACAGAAAAACTTTGCTTCCATTTCCGACCGCATCAATGAAAACATATCCGGTATACGCGTTATTAAAACCTATGTTCAGGAAGAAGACGAAGTAAAGCGTTTTGATGATTTAAATAATGAAATGAAACAGTCCAATATAGATCTGGTCAGGGTGTCCGCTCTTATGGGGCCTTTAATTCAAGTGTTTTTCGGAATCAGCTTTATGATTAATTTAATATATGGCAGCCATCTGGTGAAAATGAGCGAAATCTCACTGGGCGATTTTGTAGCTTTCAACGGATATCTTACTCTGATAATGAGACCGGTAATTTCCATCGGCCGGATTATTAATGTATTCCAAAGAGGTATGGCTTCATTTAAAAGACTGGAAGAGATCTTTAATATTGAGCCAGAAATTCAGAATAATGGCGCTGAAAACGGCGATGATGGGTGCATCAGAGAGGGACGGGTGGAAGTAAACAATCTGTCTTTTGCTTACCCGGGTCATAATGAATATGCCTTAAAAGATATAAGTTTTAAATTAGAAAAGGGACAGATATTGGGCGTTATCGGCCGTACCGGCTCAGGAAAAACCACCCTGGTCAATCTGCTTTTGAGATTATACAATGTTGAACCAGGTAAAATCCTTATTGATGATCGTGATATAAATGAATACACATTGGAAAGCCTGAGGGAAGGCATTGGATATGTGCCTCAGGATAATTTCCTGTTCTCAGCCACCATTAATGACAATATCCGATATTTTAATGATCATTATACCGAAGATGATATTGAAGAGGCTTCCAAGATTTCCATGATTTATGACAACATCATGGATTTTCCGAAGAAATTTGACACAATGATCGGAGAGAGAGGAGTAAATCTGTCCGGAGGACAGAAACAGCGAATCTCCATAGCCAGAGCGGTTATTAAAAAACCTGCCATTTATATACTTGATGATGCTCTTTCTGCTGTAGATACACAGACTGAAGAAAGAATTCTGGAGAATTTAAAGAAGGTTATGAAAGGCCGTACAGGAATAATAATTGCCCATAGAATTTCAGCCATAAGGCATGCAGATGAAATACTGGTGCTGGATCACGGCCGGATTATAGAGAGAGGAACGCACGAAGAATTGGTTGAACAAGGCGGACTCTACGCAGAACTATATAAAGAACAGTATGCGGATGCTAAACTGGAGGTTATGGCCCAATGAAACAAAACGGTCTGCTGCGCCTTTTGAAGAGG
>JAAZHD010000573.1 GCA_012510895.1 Clostridiales bacterium | reverse complement strand
TCTTTTGCTATAATATGGACATTGAAACCAAAAACAATGCAGGGGGTTTATATGATTTCAAAAGCAACCGAGGACTTCCTAAGAAGCATCAAGGGCCCGTTCATTATGCACATTTCTGATACTCTGGCCGACAGCTATGCCAATGTTGAAAAACTGTTAAAGCAGATTCGTCCAACCCTGTTAATTCACACCGGTGACCTGGCCGACGAATTTAAAGTAGGAAGAATCCCGGAACATCTGCCAAGATACAGAGAAGCTGTTGCAAGACTGCTTGAAATTATGAAAGAAAATGCACAGGAAGTATGGATCACCCACGGCAATAATGACGATGTTCCCTGGCTTATGGAAGATAAAGGCATAAGAGTACTCCCTATGAAAGGGAGCAGCCAGACATATTATGGGCTGCGCCTTTATCTGCAGCACCAGCCCATAGAATGGGTCGATGAATACCTATATGACTTTGCACTTTACGGTCATGGATATACAATGGATATTCATAATCCGGAAGATAATAAAATCGGCAAATTATGTTATATAAACGGCATGCGCCATGCTACCATAATAAATCCGTTTAATAAGCACTTTCGCCATATTCCATATGCAGGAGAGGAAGAATAATATGAAAATTTACATAACACGCCATGGACAGGTCAGCCCCCGGGAGACAATTCTTCAAAACCCTGATCTGCCGAAGAAGGATCCGCCGCTGACTGAACTGGGCATAAAACAAGCACGCTTGCTGGGCATGCGGCTTCGCAATGAAGGTTTCGCCGGAAAGATTTACTCTTCACCCTATAGACGAGCGCTCATGACTGCTCAGGTTATAGCGGGGGAAACCGGCAGCCGCATTTATGCCTCTCACGCTATCCGGGAAATTGTTAAAGTATCCGGAACTCTTATAGATTTTAAAGGGCTGGCCATGGAAGAAATTCTAAAGCAATTTCCGGCCGCGGTGCCGGTTGAACTCCCATATCCATGGTGGCGGGACGAAGAGGAAAGCTTGCTTCAGGTATGCGACCGGGCAGCACCTTTCATAGATGAAATTATTGAAAGAAATGAGGATTGCCTGCTGGTAGGGCATGGGGCCAGTGTCTATGCTGCAAATCATGTTTTGCTGAAGTACGCAGGATTACGCATAAATGATGACATATTTAAGCCTGCTCCATTCAACTGCAGCTTAAGCGAATACCATATTAACGGAAACGAGATAAAGATTGTTAGGTATTATGATTATTCACATATTCCCCTTTTCATGCTCTCATCCAATGCAGCTATGGCGTTGGAAAGGTCTCAGTCTGATCATAAATAATCTTCTTCAGCTCCTGCCTGTTTATTTCTAAATCAGGAACAAGTACCAGCATGCCTCTGATCCAGGCATCCCTATAGCTTCCATCTACTGGTATCCGGTACTGTTCAATATTATCCAGATTCATGGATAAGGCTTTATTGGCCAGATCCAGAAGCTGTGCGTTGGTCATATCAGTAGTTACAAGTGGAAGTACCTTATTGGCCAGTGCCATGACATCACTTATGGATGAATCTTTTATTTTCCTGACAGCTGCTAGAATGACATTTCTCTGTCTCTGGGTTCTGCCGAAATCATCCCCGATTTTGCGGATTCTTGAATAAGCCAGAGCCAGTTTCCCGTCCATATGCACCATGCCTGCTTTAAGATTGGAAAACCCTCGGTTCCTTAAATGAGTAGCCTCTTTGCTTGTAATGGAAATATCTACTCCGCCTATTATGTCAATTCCCTTAATAAAACCTTCAAAATCCACTTCTATATTCCCATCTATATGTACATGAAAGTTTTTTTCTATTACTTCGTTTAAAAGCTTCATCCCCCCAAAGAGATAGGCTGTATTAATCCGGTTATCGCTGTATCCGGGTATTTGAAGGTACATATCTCTCATCAAAGAGATGAGCTTGATGGAACCATTTTTCTTATTCATGCTTGCAATCATCATAGAATCAGATCTTGCCCTGCCTTCTCCAGGCCGCCTGTCCTGACCTATTAGCAGGATGTTTATAATATTCTCATCAGGCTTAGTAATATCATCGCCGCCGTCATCTTCCGGCCATTCTATATCTTCAGGGTTCAATACCTCGCCTTCTATTTCCCCATCGATGGTGTCCTCTTCGAAAAACTCATCTTCAGGGTTTACAACTGCCACATCACTATTCCGGTTTATAAGATTCAATTTAGACTGAATATATATATAGGCTGATATGCTAAATATCAATAAAACGGTTACAAAACCCAGCAGGGTCCAAAGAATAATTCGTTTTTTGCTGCTTGTGCTGTTGTTTTTCATAGGTAACCTCTTTCCATTGTTAATATTTTGCTGCAATTATTTTTTAATTTTCCAACAGTTTGCCAGGTTCAAAAAAAGGCGGGCATTAAATAAAGTCTCAATGCCCGCCAAAGCTTTCAGTTTCCTGTTTATCGCAACTATTAATATAACAGCTGTTTATTCAAATATTTAAACCCTTAGAGATAATCAGGAAAGCTCTCCGACTTTGCCCAAGGATGAAGTATGATCATCTTTGTTTATGACTTCCACCTCTAC
>JAAZHD010000572.1 GCA_012510895.1 Clostridiales bacterium | reverse complement strand
CATCATAAAACGCATTATTCTATCTTTTAAATCATTCATGTTTTTTCACTCCCTGAGCAATATAATAACACTTTGAGCAATGTGCTGCAATAATTCAACTCCATAATTGCATATTACATGAATCAATGTTATTATTCGGTGAAGGGCAAGTGCATCACACGGAGGATTCAGGAATATGACTAAACAAGTTATTATAATAGGCGGAGGAGCCTCAGGGATGATTGCTGGCATATCAGCAAGAAGGCAAGGTGCTAAAGTTATCATTCTGGAGCGGAATCCAAGAGTAGGAAAAAAGCTTTTGGCTACAGGCAATGGGCGATGTAATTTTACCAATATTAATGCAAATGTGAACTGTTATAACGGGAATAATCCTAAATTTGTATATGGTGCATTAACAGCATTTTCCGTTGAGGAAACTCTTAGATTCTTTAAAAAAATGGGCATTCAATATAAGATAGAAGATTTCGGCAGGGTTTATCCTATGTCTGACCAGGCATCAAGTGTGCTAGACGTTTTGCTTTATGAATTAAATCAATTAGGTGTTGAGATTATATGCAATGCATATGTTACTGATGTGAGTAAAAAAAACAACAAATTTTTAGTACAAACAGAAGATGGAAAGGTGTATGAGGGAGATAGAGTTATTTTGACAACAGGTGGAAAAGCTATGCCTTCCAGCGGTTCAGACGGCAATGGTATAGAGTTGGCGAAAAAGCTGGGACATACATCAACTGTTTTATTTCCTGCTTTAGTGCAGCTTATGCTGGAAGGACCTTATTTCAAAAGACTAAGCGGTGTCAAGTTTGTAGGGAAGGCGGAAGTTATATATCAAAACAAATCTATTGCCCAGGATAAGGGAGATATACTTTTTACTAATTATGGAATATCCGGTCCACCAATACTGCAAATCAGCCGTAAAGCCGGAGAGTTATTAAACAGTAAAAAGGAAGTATATCTGAAGGTATCTATAATGGATGGCATGAGTATGATAGAATTGAAAGAACTTATCAAAGAGCGAATTCGGTTAAATGGTTCAAAGCCTGTAGACTTCAGCTTTGTTGGCTTGATTAATAAGCGTTTGATACCTGTTGTTTTAGCAGAAGCTGGCATCAAAAATTTTAACCGTCCTGTTTCTGGTTTGTCAAATTCTGAGATTGAGAGCATTACTCGAATACTATTGGATTGGAGGTTTCCTATCCGAGGCACAAAAGGATGGACTAGTGCTCAGGTTACGGCAGGGGGTATAAATACTAAGGAAATCAATCCTAATACTATGGAATCTATATTGGTAAAAGGGCTGTTCTTTGCAGGAGAAATTTTGGACATAGACGGCTTGTGCGGAGGATATAATTTGCAATGGTCATGGTCGTCCGGTTTTACAGCAGGACTAAATGCGTCATGGTAAAAAGCTTGATTTTCACCTCCCAGCCTTAAGTTCTTCTGCTTTATCTCTAACAGAAACATAGGGGCTGTTTTTGATATAGAATCTATAGGGGAAGTGAACGGCTTCTTCAGCATAAGCAATGTTGATTCTTGTAGTGGTAATAATATCAGAAGCTTTAGGAGTACCCTGCTTAACAATATAAAGACTATTGCCGGTTAAACTTTCGCCATTATTTTTTATGGTTATTTTCATTGCTTGGCACAGTTTACCCGGCCCATTGGTTAAATTAAGTAATTCTTTCCTAGAACAGTCACTCAGACTTTTGCTATATCTCCTATACGCCATTAGGTCTAATCCATCAATAGGTTCCAATGCCCGTATCAAAACAGCTTGAGGATTATCAGGTTCTGCAGCAACGATATTCATGCAATGATACATTCCATAGATCAGGTAAACATAAGCTTGTCCCGAAGGTCCGAACATTGTTTCTGTGCGTTTTGTTCTTCTGTTGTTATAAGAATGTGAAGCTTTATCCTTCGTACCCATATAGGCTTCTGTTTCCACGATTTTACCAGTGCAAATGCCATCTTCGGTCCTATGTATTAACAGGCAACCTAGTAAGGCTCGAGCTAATTCGAGTGCAGATTTCATATAAAAATCTTTCCCGGCTTTTTCCATGATTACCTCTTTTACTTAGTATTATTTCAAATTAAGTAATTAGTTTCCATTGAAAAAGTCATACTTTAAAATACTACACTACTTTTATTGTAGTAAGCGGATATATAATGTGGTAATATCGATTACCTTAACCCCAATTATGATATATAAGAGCATTCCTGGAAAGATCTTTGTTGAACTTTGAAAAAAGAAGACCGTTCCTGTAGAATAAAAT
>JAAZHD010000066.1 GCA_012510895.1 Clostridiales bacterium | reverse complement strand
TACTAAAGGTGCCGATATAACTACAATTGCAGATGAGTTCTTCTTTGACGCTATTACCGGCAGGATTGATATTGATGCAGAATGGGATGCTTTCCTAAAGAAATTAGATGACGCAGGCCTGCAGGAAATCATTGAGGAATATGAAAGATTACTGGTTAAGTAAACATATCTGTCAAAAAGCTCCGGATATTTCATATTCGGAGCTTTTTGCAGCTTTGAAGCTACAAAAATCAATTGATTATATATCAGAAAGGATAATCCGGAAATGGAGAGAGTCGAATTGGGTAAAAGATATCCACAGACTATAATGGCTACTGCATGCATTCCCTGGAAAGAGGATCTGACCTTTGATGAAAATGTATTCAGAAAGTTTATAGGAGAGCTGTAAAAGCGCGGAGTGAGCTATATTTATTTATTCGGTACTGCGGGGGAAGGATATGCGGTATCGAATCAGCAGTTTGAACAGATAGTGAAGGTTTTCGCAGAGGAAATGAGCGAGCCGGGTCTTTGTCCTATAGCAGGGCTTATCAGCCTGTCATTGAATGTTATGAAAGAAAGACTGAAAATAGCATATAATCTTGGAGTTAGGGACTTTATGGTTGCATTGCCATCCTGGGGTCAGGTTTCGCGGCCGGAGCTGATCAGCTTTTTTGATGAACTCTGCACCCCTTATCCGGACTGCAGGTTTATACATTATAATAATCTCCGCTCCAAAAGGATAATAGAACCTAAGGAATATGTGGTACTGGCAGAAAGATATCCAAACTTAGTAGCTGTAAAGTATAGCACAACTGATATAATGAAAATTCAGGATATAATTAATAACCCATGTCCGATTCAGTATTTTATAACGGAAATGGGCTTTGGATATGCAAATATGATAGGTGAGGCCGGGCTTTTAATGTCAATCTCCAGCATTAATATAAAAAAGGCCTGGGAATATTTTAATGCATCGGTTAAAGGGGACACAGATACTGTAATAAGATATCAAAAGGAATTTTATGCATTAATAAAGAAAGTTATAGATTCCGTTGGTACAGAAAAAATCGATGGGTCATATGACAAAATATACTGTAAAGCAATTTTAAACGATTTTCCTTTAAGATTATTACCGCCATATGAGGGCGCTGATGAAGATGAATATACAAAGTTTATTGAATTTGTAAAAAGTAATTATCCCTGCTGGTTGGAATGAGTGTATAATATTAAGTGTTTAAGAGGAATTTCAATTATTCACCTATCAAAAAAGGAGTAGCTTATGAAATGGATCGCTGTAATTACCATAAGCCTATTGTCAACTTTTAATACTCTTATTTTGAAAAGCATACAGAAACGATATATTAACAACAGAACTGATTTTTTTATTTTTATTTTTTACCTTAATTTTTTTCAATCGATAGGTTTGTTAGCCATCCCGCCTTATACTAAACTATATTTTTCCAGGGAAAGTATATATTTAGGTATAGCTTATGGTGTCACAATTTTGGTGTATTATTTATTTATGATGCTGGCCCTTTCGGCCGGCCCTCTTGTTTTGACAAATAGTGTTTTAGCTTTATACCCGCTCATTCCGATTTTCTATGGATTGCTGTTTTGGCAAGAGACTCTCAGTATATTAATAATAATCGGTTTAGCTCTTTTTATATACAGTATTTTTAATCTTACTAATGCGACCTACTATGATCAGAAAACTGAAAAGAAAATTGAATTAAGGTGGTTGATATTTGTCCTTATAGCATTTTTATGCAGCGGAGCTACGAGTGTGTTTGCAAAACAGCATGCGATTATCCGTCCTGACAACAGCAGAGAATATTTACTCGTCTGCCGTTGGGTTAACATGCTCATATCCGGGTTATTGTGCCTTATAGCAAGAAAAAAATGTGCAGCAGTTAGTCATAAAAAACAAAGTGAAAAAATGTATTTCAGTGTTTTGTCAACAGACAAGGAAAGAACACAATGCAGCAGCCATCTGGATATATTTAATCCCAATAAAATTTTTCTGCTGTTTTGTTTTCTCAATGGAGTATTGATGGCTATTGCTAATACTATTTTTATGCAGGTCGTTACCAGGTATGCTTCAGCCTTTTTCTTTCCAACTACACAGGCCTTAAGTATTATATTCACATTTTTCTTTTCACGTATTATTTTCAAAGAGTTCTTGAGCAAAGAGGCATTAAAAGGATATATTCTGATAATTTTAGCTGTTATTCTAATAAGCATAGGATAATAAAAGGGAGAAGTTTTAATTTTTATGAAGGAATCAATCAGAATTGAGGTGTAAAAATGCATGTCAGGGAAATGTATGATTTAAGCGGAAGAATTGCTATTGTCACAGGCGGAACCGGTTTGTATGGTTCCCCTATTTCTGAAGGATTGGCAGAGGCAGGTGCCACGGTTATTATTGCTTCACGCAATGGAACAAGGTGCAAACATTTTGCGGCAGTATTATCAGAGCGAGGCTTTAATGCTGCAGGATACAGTCTGGATCTGGCCAGTGATGAATCTATAGAAAAGCTGGTGTCTGCAGTGATAAGAAAATATGGATTTATTCATATTTTAGTTAACAATGCTGTTACAAGGGAGGGGTATGGTGATCTGCAGGATATGAATCGAGAAAGAATAAGTCACACACTGAATGTCAATGTAAACGGCACCATGCTCTTAACCAAGGCGGTACTGCCTTATATGCAAAACCAAGGCAGCGGCAGTATTATTAATATTTCTTCTATACAGGGCGTAACGGCGCCTCATTTTCCTTACTATGAAGAGGGTCAAAGCAGTCCGGTCGGCTATACTTTTGAAAAATGGGGCATGGTTGGTTTTACCAAATGGTTGGCTGCTTACTATGGGAAGGATAATATTCGTGCCAACTGTATAAGTCCGGGAGGCTATCATCCCGAACTAAAAACATTGCGGCCCCGTTTCTATCATACTTATCAGGAACATACCCCTCTTAAGAGATGGCCGGAACGGGACGATATAAAAGGGCCCGTTGTATTCCTTGCCAGTGATGCTTCCCGCTATGTAACCGGCGTTAATTTGGTTATGGATGGCGGGTTTACCATTTGGTAAACCCATAAAGGTTACAAAGCCATTCATCTATACTAAGAGATATGGTTTTTAATATACGCTGTCCGGATATTTTTCATTAATATTTTTTCTGTATATGCATTAAAGAAATATTATAAATATTTCGCATTGCACTTGTGTGCTTTTCTGATAAACTATTATTAGAACAACAGCCCATAGTTTCGTATGAAGGAGGCAGTCCAATGAGTCGTCTGTCATTTCTTAAGGCAGAGGTGAATAAGGAGCCTGAAAAAGCAAAAGATATAAGGAAATATCTTCTTTTTCAAGGTTTTGCAGAACATCTGGATGATCCTGTATCAATTGCAAGAGCATATGCCATACAATCACTTTTTACTAAGCACGAAAAGCATATATATAAGAATGATTTAATTGTCGGCTCCATAAGAGGTATTTTTTATACAGGCGATGAAATTACTGATAATGACCTTGATTATGCTGCCCGACTTGTAAACAGCTATGGTGCCAATACATTTAAAACCAATGCTGATCATTATGCGCCAAATTATGAAACCTTTTTGTCTGACGGAATAAGCGGTACGTTGGATAAAATAGAAAAATCTGCAGAAAAGCACAAAAATGACATTGATGCGCAAAAGAAACTTGATTTTCTAAAGGCTGCAAAAATATCAATGCAGGCTTTCAGGGAGATGGTTATCCAATATGGCGAAAAAGCCAGACTCATGGCCCTGGAGATTTCAGACAGGACGGAAAGGTATAATCTTTTAGAGATTTCCCGTATATGTTTTAAGCTTGCAGATGAAAAACCTGAAACGTACAGAGAAGCATTGCAGCTTATCTGGCTTGCCCATGTTGCTTTTGTGTTGGAAGGCAGGTATGCAATGGCCTTAGGGCGGTTGGATCAATATCTTTATCCCTATTATGCCAATGACGTAAATAAAGGGATTCTGACCCGCGACAAAGCCCTGGAGCTTATGGAGTGTACCCTTTATAAGATATACGAGCACAGGTATTTTGGCGGAGATGACGTTGTGAACATTGCTATTGCAGGGGTAAAAAGGGACGGCAGTCCCGGGCTTAATGAAGTTTCATATATAATTCTGGAAGCTGTAAGGAGCTGCAATATTCCCGGTCCCAACCTGTCTGCAAGATTATATAAAGGCATACCGGATGAATTTATTGATGAATGTCTTAAGGTGATTGGAACCGGTCTTGGCTATCCGGCCATGATGAATGATGAGGTAAACATCCCTGCACTTCACCGTCATGGGTACAGCCTTGAAGACAGCCGGAATTATTGTATGGTAGGCTGCATTGAAAACTTTATAACAGGCAAACAACCGCCATGGTCTGACGGCAGGTACAATACACCGAAGTATCTTGAGCTGGCATTGAACAACGGAAAATGCATGCTTACCGGGGTGCAGATGGGGCCTAAAACCGGAGAACCTTCAGAGTTTGATACAATGGAAAAGTTTATACAGGCCTTTAAAAAACAAATGATTTATGGTGCAGCCGATTATATGGCAAGATTTAGAAACGAGAACGACAGATATAATAAAACAGCCTATACTCAGCCCTTTTTATCCTGTTTCTGCGATGACTGCATAGAGCGGGGTCTGGATATTAACGACGGCGGCGCTGTTTATCCGTCAGTGCACGGCGCAGGATGCATGGGTATTGCAACTGTTGCTGATTCATTAGCGGCTATTGAGGATGTTGTATACAATAAAAAGATGACAACCTTAACAACCCTGCGTGATGCACTTATGGCAAATTTTGAAGGATATGATGATTTGAGGAATGAGCTAATAAGAGCGCCTAAGTACGGCAATAATATAGACTTTGTAGATAAATATGCAGTCTGGTACGTAGATGTCCATGAGGAAATTTTCTCCAAATATCGTACCAGAGACGGCGGCCCTATTTATATTGCAATAGCCTCTAATGTAAATAATATTTCAGCAGGCCGCGAAGTTGCCGCAACCCCTGATGGGAGAAAAAGCCGCGAACCATTAAGTGATGCTGCATCTCCTGCACAAGGGGCAGATAAAAGAGGACCGACTGCGGTTGTCCATTCCATTACCAAGCCGGACTATCGAAAGGTTTCCTGCGGAACGGTTCTCAATCAAAAATACAGTCCTGAAATGTTTAAAAATCCTGAAAAGAGGGCGAAACTGCTTGGACTCATCAAGGTATATTTCAGCAAGGGAGGCCAGGAAATCCAGATAAATTCTGTTTCAAGGGAAATTCTGAAGGATGCAATGGAAAATCCGCAAAACTATAAAAATTTGGTAGTAAGAGTATCAGGATTCAGTGCATTCTATATCACGCTTGACAGGGCTGTTCAGAATGACATTCTGGAAAGGACCGAACATGGTTAATACAGGAGTTATAAGCAATATACAGCATTTCTCTGTCGGGGACGGGCCCGGCATACGTACAACTGTATTCTTTCAGGGTTGTAATCTGAGGTGTTTATGGTGCCATAATCCGGAAACCATTCCTCGTTTACCGGTGCTTCTTTTCTATAAAAATCTGTGTACCAATTGCGGCAGCTGTACCAGGGTTTGTCCAAGCGGCGCCCATGAGCTGTTAAATTCTGAACACATATTTAACCGCAGCAGCTGCAGAGCAACAGGCAGGTGTACTGAAACGTGTCCTTCAGGGGCGCTTAAGCTAAGTGGTAAAACAATGACCCTGGAAGAAGTTTTTGAAAATATCTGTGAAGACATTGAATTCTATAAGGCCACAGGGGGCGGAGTAACTTTTTCCGGAGGCGAGCCCCTGCTCCAGGCAGATTTTTGTGTCTCTCTTGCCGAAAAATGCTCTTCTCACGGCATATCCGTGATTATTGACACTGCAGGGAATGTTTCTTACTCCGAATTTGAAAAGCTTCTGCCATATAAAGTACATTTTTTTTATGATTTGAAGGCAGTAACTGAAGAGGATTATAGGACAAAAACAGGCGGGAGTTTTATGTTGACGGTAATTAATCTGGCAAAGCTTGTTTATGACGGGGCACAGGTCACTGTAAGAATTCCCATAATACCGGGGTTTAATGATAATACATTATACTGTCAGGACCTGAGAAAAGTTCTGAAAGAAACAGGAATTAAAAGAGTTCAGCTGCTGCCTTTTCACAGGACAGGCAGCAGTAAATACAAGGCACTTGATAAGACGTATGCATATGAGAAGGTGAAATCACCGCCTGGTGAAAGCCTGGCTAAGCTGTTAACAGTATTTGCAGATGATTTTGATGCAGGCATAGACGGATAAATAAGCTTTAATTTTACAGCTTCTGAATTTACTTTAACTGAATAAGAAGGGGATGTGATTAAAATGAAAACAGCGAAGGGTGCAGTCCTGACAGCGGCCGGCAGACCTTTCGAAGTCAGGGGGTTTCCGCTTACCTCACCGCCGGAGGGAATGGCTAAAATCAGACTCACAGCAAGCGGGATATGCGGTACTGATGTTCATATACATGACGGCAGACTGCCTGTACAAACCCCGGTAATTATTGGACATGAATTCATTGGCCGGGTTGAAGAAATATCAGAAACAGACAGTGAAAAGCATAATATCAGGAAAGATGACAATGTAATTGTTTATATCGCCTGCCCATGCGGGGAATGCCTTTTATGCAGAAGCGGTGATGATGCCAACTGTGTGAACATGGGTGTTACCAATGGAAGCAATCCGAATACAGCTCCGCATCTTTACGGAGGTTTTGCCGAGTACAATTATTCGCCTGTGGCAAATCTTATTAGAATACCTCCTGAGCTTGACCCTGAAATGACCTGTGTTTTTGCCTGCGCAGGGCCTACAGTCCTGCATGCTTTCAGCCTTGCAGAGAGAGCAAACAGCGGCATAGAAAAAGCAGATGTTACAGTAGTACAAGGCTTGGGTCCTGTCGGCTTTTTTGCAGTAATGAAACTGGCTTCAATGGGAGTAAAACATATAATAGCCCTAACAGGCAGAGAAAACCCTTATCGTGAAGAGCTTGCCTTAAAATTTGGGGCTGCCAGGGTTATGAGCCTTGAGAAACACGGAATGGACAAGATTATTGAATACATAAAAGCTCTCAGCAGCGGGCTTGGAGCAGATGTGGTTATTGAAGCGTCAGGAAATCCTTCGGCGGTGCCTCAGGGGATGGATATGCTCAGAAACCGAGGCGTTTATCTTGTTCCAGGACAGTATTCCAACAGCGGCCCGGTGGAAATAGCTCCTGAAATGATTACATTTAAAGCCCTTCATATAATAGGCTCGTCCCAGTACTCTCTGTCAGATGTGCAGAACTACATAGATTTTTTACTGAAAAATCCTCACACGCATTCAACCATTTTGTCTCTGGCAAGCAGGTATAAGGTAGAGGACATCAACAGGGCTTTTGATGATGTCAGGGCAGGAAAGAATATTAAGACATTGCTTACACCATAAAATTATTGTGCAATATTTGAGTTTTGTTCCGGCCGATATTCACAAAGGAGGAAAAAAATGAAAAGATCTAATGTTCTTCTTATTATGACGGACCAGCACAGGTTTGATGCTCTAAGGTGCTATGGAAATGATAACATCGATACACCTTATCTTGATTGGATTGCATCAAAAGGCACATTATTTGAAAACGCCTACACTCCCAGTCCGTCCTGCATTCCTGCAAGGGCATGCCTGCTGACAGGAATGAATCAATGGCATACAGGAATTCTTGGAATGGGCAGGGGCCAAGGCCCAATGGGAGTTGGATTTGAACACACCCTGCCCGGCGAACTTGCTAAGGCTGGATACCATACTCAAGGCATAGGCAAAATGCATTTTTCACCGCAGCGTGCTTTGAACGGATTTCACAATACTCTTTTGGATGAGTCAAGCAGAGCGGAAAAACCCGATTTTATATCCGATTACCGTAAGTGGTTTTTGTCTCAGACTAATGGTCAATATGACATCAATGACCACGGAGTCAACTGGAATTCCTGGATGGCCCGGCCATATCATGCTCCTGAATATTTGCATCCAACCAACTGGACTGTCAACGAATCCATCTCATTCTTAAAGAGAAGAGATCCAACCAAGCCCTTTTTCCTGAAAATGTCTTTCGCAAGGCCTCATTCACCTTATGATGCCTTACCCTATTATTTTGATATGTATTTGAAAAAAGACCTGCCAAAACCATATGTCGGCGAATGGGCGCATATCCATGATGTGCCGGAAGATGCCGCCGATCCCAATGCATGGCGGGGAGTAAGGACTCCGGAGGAAATTCATAGAGCCAGAGCCGGCTATTACGGGAATGTAAATCATATCGACAGCCAAATCGGACGTTTGCTGGAGTTTCTGAAAAAGGCAGGAGAGCTGGATAACACGTGCATAATCTTTACTTCTGATCATGGAGACATGCTGGGAGATCACAATTTATGGCGTAAAACATATGCCTACGAAGGTTCAGCTCATATACCCTTAATTGTATGCCTCCCCCAAAGTGTAGCCGAGCATAAACGGAAAAGAGCAGATGAACCTGTAACTCTTTATGATATTATGCCTACCATATTGGATGCGATAGGTGCAGATATTCCGGATACGGTAGACGGGAAGAGTCTGATACCATTAATTAATGGTGAAGACTCCGGCTGGAGAGAGTATATACATGGTGAACACAGCACCTGTTATTCCGAAGAACAGGAAATGCAGTTTGTAACCGACGGAAAATGGAAATATATATGGTTCCCGAGGCTGGGGACAGAGCAGCTGTTTGATTTAACAAATGATCCTGGTGAATGCCATGACCTGGCTCAAAACAAAGATTATCAAGATGAATTATTGAAATGGAGATCCCGCTTAATTAAAGAATTGGAACCTCGGAATTTAGGTCTTGTGGATGGCGGCAAGTTAGTTTGTCAAAAAGGAAAACCGCCTATAGTTTCACCTCATTATGAAAAAAGAATAAGTAAAACAAGAATCTGAAAAGCTTATAAAAAAGAGAAAGCTTCCAAGCATCACGGAGTATCTGTGAAGCGGCTTTCTCTTTTTGCTTTTCTGATTGTTATATATTGTTGAATAAAGGCTTATTATTTTGTATAGTATTCTAAAAACGAACTGCATATCTTCAAATAATATTTGCATATCTTCAAATAATATTTGCATATGGTAAATAATAATTGCATATCATTGAATAATTCTGGCTATTGTAAATACACTTCTTGTTTTGTAACATCATATTCGCATAATAACCAAGGACATGACATAAAAACCGAAAACAAAAATTTTAACTTACATTAATAAAGTATGCAGCATATATTCGAAGTATATTTTTCAAAGTTAAAACATTTTATTTTACCAAAATTACTTAACCATAGAGTAAGCATCTTATTCGCTTGTACCTTGATAACTTAATATAGTCCCTTATATTCAGCCGGGCAGGATGTTCTGACATGTTTTGTTGCCTTACTAAATTATGATTGATAAAAAAACATGCAAAGGATTGGTGCTTTTGAAAACAAATATTGATAATGCTGTTAAAGCAAGAACCGGAAGCATTCAGGGATTAAAAACGGATCGCTCAAAGCTGTTACGAACCATACTGGAAAACTGGCAGGTTTACCTCATGCTGATACCGGTCTTAGCCTATTACATTATCTTCCACTATGGTCCTATGTACGGGCTGCAAATAGCCTTTAAGGATTACAATCCTGTTCTGGGTTTTTGGAGCAGCCCCTGGAGAGGTTTTGATCATTTCAAACGCTTTTTTTCCAGCTATAATGCAACAAGAACAATAGGAAACACCATTACCCTTAGCTTGCTGTCATTAGTGATATCCTTTCCATTAACTATCATACATGCATTAATGCTGCATGAGCTTCGCTCCCAGAAGTTTAAACGCATGGTGCAAACCATTACCTACGCACCGCATTTTATCTCCGTGGTAGTAGTAATAAGTATGATGGTTTTGTTTACTCACCCTGAGCGGGGCGTAATAAATTTCGCAATAAATGCCCTTGGCGGTGAAACCATACGTTTCATGGAAAAACCGGAGTGGTTCAGACCCCTCTATATAATTTCCGGTCTTTGGCAGGAACTTGGATACGGAGCCATCATATATATAGCAGCCTTATCGGGCATTGATCAGGAGCTGTTGGAAGCAGCCTCCATAGACGGTGCCGGCCGGCTCAGAAGGATATGGCACATCAACATACCGGGCATTCTGCCAACCGTTATAACAATGCTGATTCTGCGGGTCGGCGGTATCATGACCATAGGACACGAAAAAGTCTTTCTGATGCAAAATCCCCTTAACCTGGAGAAGTCCGAGATAATTTCCACATATACTTACAGGGTTGGCATAATTAACAACCAAATGAGCTTTGCATCAGCTGTTACCCTATTCAACTCGGTAATTAACTTTCTCCTTCTGGTATCAGTTAACAAATTATCCAAACATGTTTCAGAAACCAGTCTGTGGTAGAGGAGGTTCATTATGTCTAATAAATCATCCAAAAAACGAAGAACCGGCAGTCCGATGCATGCCAGCCTCGGTGACAAAGTATTCGATACTGTCAACGTCATTTTACTGTCTTTATTAACTCTTATTACCATATATCCGTTAATATTTGTTCTCAGCGCATCTTTAAGCGATCCATTGGAAGTTGTTACAGGACGTGTATACCTGCTTCCGAGGGGGTTAAACATAGACGCCTATAAAAGTGTGCTGGGCAACGCCACCATCGGCCGGGGTTACCGTAACTCCATATTTTATACTTGTTTAGGTGTCTCCCTTAGTATGACGTTAACAATATTTGCAGCATTTGGGCTGTCCAGGCCGAACCTGATAGGGAGGAAGTTTTTCACAATAATCATTACTCTGACAATGTTCTTCAGCGGAGGTTTGGTACCATTATATCTGGTAGTCAGAAGTTTAGGCCTTATAGGTAAGTTCTGGTCCATTATTCTTCCTTCTGCCATGTCTGCTTACAACATGTTGATTATGCGGTCGTACTTCATGACAAGCATCCCCTACAGTTTGCAGGAGGCATCAATAATAGACGGCTGCACCCCCTGGAAGATGCTGATAAAGATTATGCTTCCGCTTTCCAAACCGGTTTTGGCGGTTATAGCACTCTTTTACGGTGTGGCACGCTGGAATTCATATTTTTCAGCCATGCTCTACTTAAGCAGTCAAAAGGAATTATGGCCGCTGCAGCTTATTATAAGGGAAATTGTCATACAAAGTACAACTACTGAAATGATGGAAGTAGGATTGGTGAGTCTGGAACAAATTATGGCAAAGGAAGCGCTAAAATATACATCCATCATTGTAGCCAGCCTTCCTTTACTAATAGCATATCCATTTATCCAAAAATACTTTGTGAAAGGAGTGATGATAGGAGCTATTAAGGG
>JAAZHD010000065.1 GCA_012510895.1 Clostridiales bacterium | reverse complement strand
GCCGTCATGAATTTCATTTTCGAAGAATAAGTATGAATAATAGACGGAGGTGTATGATGGCTTATTCTACGGAAATGAGGGTATAGCATGATTCGTATAAAGACAGTCCGTTTGTCTGACTTATTATATTTCCTTGTGATTTTAGCTTTATCAGCGGGGATAATATTTTTATCCTGGAGGTTATTGTCCGGGAATCCCATAGGACGGGCACAAAATCCTGTTAATGAAGAGCAGCCGGAGGAGGAAAGGTTTAATGAAAAAGAACTGCAGGAGAAGGCTTCTGCAGTAAATCCTGTTTATAAGGCTATGTTTGCCGGAGGTTTTGCTGCTATTACAGCAGCAGACGGCAATTCAGAGAGCCTCTTGTCTAATATGTGGAATATAATGATTCGCAATGAAATCAGAAGCCCTGAAAAAATGTTACGTTATCCCCTGCCCTACTTGGAGCATACTCCGGAGATCCCGGACAATAATGCCGAAGCAGTTGAAGCATCCAATAATTTGCCTGACCGCAGTGGTACAGACAGACCGGACATTCCACTGGATATCAGCAGGATGGATTCTGATGAACAAAACCAACAGGAAGTCTCCAGGGAGATACAAATACAAGTAAATCAGATAGAGATTGATGACAGCCCTATTAAGATGCCTGGAGAAGGTCCGAAGATTCTTATATATCACAGCCACTCAAGAGAGGCTTACAGGCAGGATTCGGCAAGACCGTACAAGGAGGCTGCAGCAGAAGCTTTTCGAAGTGATGATCACAACCATACTGTTATACAGGTAGGTGCTGTCCTGGCTGAGCACCTAAGAAACAAAGGAATATCAGTTCTGCATGATAAAACTGACCATGAAAAAGGAGACTATAACGCATCCTACTCCAAGTCATTGAAAACTCTGCAGAAAAGAATTACAGAACATGACTCCCTTCAATTATTTATTGACATACATCGTAATGCATTTAATAAAAAAAGCAGAATAAACCCTGATGATGAAGTTGTTATCGTCGATGGAAAGCGGGTTGCCAAACTGATGGTGGTGATCGGGACCGGAGAAGGCATTGTAGGCGGTTTCAGTCAAAAGCCCAATTGGAAAGAAAATGCAAAGCTGGCAATCAAACTTACCAATAAACTCAATGAACTGGCACCGGGTCTGGCCAAGGATGTGCTTTATAAAACAGACAGATATAATCAACATATATCCAATAATGCCATATTAGTGGAGGTGGGAAGTACACATACGACCCTTACAGAGGCAGAGCGGGCAACCAAATATCTGGCAGAAGCCATAAGTCAAATAATAGAATGAGTGGCAGTTGCAATTTTCTCCGCAATTCTTTATGATATTGTATGGGTTATAGTGACTACTTGAATAATTGCTGTGGCAGGAAGCCAAGCATAACAATAGGAGGAAATTGCTTATATGCCGAGCAAGAGGCAGAAAAATATCAGAAACTTTTGTATTATTGCACATATTGACCATGGAAAATCGACCCTGGCTGATCGTCTCATGGAGGAGACAGGCGTGCTCTCTAAAAGGGAAATGGAAGAGCAGATGCTGGACACCATGGAACTGGAAAGAGAAAGGGGCATTACCATAAAGGCCCAGGCAGTACGTTTGGTGTACAAAGATAAGACAGGTGAAGAATATATTTTAAATCTTATAGATACTCCCGGACATGTTGATTTTACATATGAGGTATCCAGAAGCCTTGCAGCTTGTGAAGGGGCCATACTGGTGGTGGATGCCGCTCAGGGTATCGAAGCCCAGACTTTAGCCAATGTCTATCTGGCTATGGAGCATGATTTAGTATTGGTACCGGTTATCAATAAAATTGATTTGCCAAATGCCCAGCCGGAAATGGTAAAAAGAGAAATCGAAGACATATTAGGTTTGGATGCAGAAAATGCTCCTCTCATATCTGCCAAAAACGGCATCGGAATACAGGAAGTATTGGAAAGTGTTGTAAACCACATCCCCCCGCCTGAAGGTGATGAAGATGCACCCCTCAGGGCATTGATATTTGATTCCTACTATGATACTTACCGCGGCGTGATTGCCTATGTTCGCGTTATGGAGGGCACAATGAAAGCAGGCGATCACATTCGAATGATGTACAGCGGGAAAGAATTTGAAATCAATGATCTGGGTATCTTTCAGCCTTTTTTGACTCCTACAGATGAGTTAAAAGCCGGTGATGTAGGTTATGTAACAGCCGGCATAAAGAACGTTCGTGATACCAGAGTAGGGGATACGATAACACATGCAAAGCGGCCTGCTGATACGCCCTTGCCGGGCTATAAAAAAATTGTGCCCATGGTTTACTGCGGCATCTATCCGGCAGACGGTGCAGAGTATGAAGATTTACGAGATGCTCTTGAAAAGCTTCAGCTTAATGATGCATCTTTGATGTACGAGCCTGAAACGTCTGCAGCTCTCGGATTTGGATTCCGCTGCGGTTTTTTGGGTCTTCTGCACATGGAGATAATACAGGAGCGGTTGGAAAGAGAATATAATATGGATTTGGTCACCACAGCTCCCAGCGTAATTTACAGGGTATTAACCAAAAAAGGTGAAGTTATTGAAATTTCCAATCCTACCAACCTGCCGCCTCAGGATCAGATAGAGGCCATGGAAGAACCCGTTGTTAAAGCACAGATAATGACACCATCTGAATACGTAGGTTCGATTATGGAGTTGTGTCAGGAAAGGCGTGGAACCTATCTGCAAATGGATTATATTGATGAAAACCGTGTTATATTAACCTACAGGCTTCCTTTAAATGAAATTGTGTATGACTTTTTTGATGCCCTGAAATCCAGAACCAGAGGTTATGCTTCACTTGATTATGAGGTGGAAGGCTATCAGGAATCTGATTTAATCAAACTGGATATTCTTCTTAATGGAGAAGTTGTCGATGCTCTATCTCTTATTGTCCACCGGGATAAGGCCTATCAGAGAGGCCGAAGCATAGCAGAGAAATTGAAGGAAGTTATACCAAGGCAGATGTTTGAAATCCCCATCCAGGCTGCCATTGGAAACAAGATCATAGCCAGGGAAACGATAAAAGCTCAACGCAAGGATGTTCTGGCAAAATGCTATGGCGGAGACATTACCCGAAAGAAAAAGCTTTTGGAGAAACAAAAAGAGGGTAAAAAGAGAATGCGACAGATCGGATCAGTAGAAGTGCCTCAGGAAGCCTTTATGGCAGTTCTGAAATTGGATTAACCATACTATGATAAAGAACAGGACAGACAGCTGTATGAAAAAAATCGGATTATACCTGCACTTTCCCTTTTGCGTGCAAAAATGCCGTTATTGTGATTTTTCTTCCTGGACAGGCAAAGAAAACCTGATGAATGCCTACTTAAGCGCCTTGGCTAAAGAATTGGAAACCGATCAGAATAGTAAGGTGAAAGCTGAGGTCAGCAGTATTTTTATGGGTGGGGGTACTCCCACCCTTTTTGATGGTGAAGCGCTTGCAAAGGTGCTGGATATAAGCATAAAATGTTTTAATGTTGAGACAGATGCAGAAATCAGTATTGAATGCAATCCCGGAACGGCAGACATAGAAAAACTCAGGAAACTTTATGACAGCGGTTTCAATCGCCTCAGCATAGGTTTACAGGCCTGGCAGGATCATCTCCTGGATTTTCTGGGAAGGATTCACCGTAGCGGACAGTTTGAGGATACGGTGAATTGGGCGAAAAAATCAGGGTTTCTCAATATAAGCGCTGATGTTATTTACGGAATTCCGGGCCAGACTCTGGATGATTGGATGGAAACTCTGGAAGCAGCTGTATCGTACGATATAAAGCACTTATCTGCATATAGTCTTAAGGTGGAAGAAGGAACCGTTTTTTATCAATGGAAGAAGCAGGGAAGGTTTAAAGAGATGGATGATGACTTGGAGCGGCAGATGTACCATGAGGGCATAAAGTTCCTGGAAAGCCGGGGTTTTCTCCAGTATGAGATATCAAATTTCGCTCAGCCCGGGTATGAAAGCAGACATAATCTCAACTATTGGATGAATGGACAATATATTGGATGCGGCAGCGGAGCTCATAGTTATTATAACAATTTCCGCAGGGCGAATATTGCAAGTATTGAAGAGTATATAAAAAGAATAGAAAATAGAGAGTCAGTTACAGCTTATCAGGAAGCAATAGACAGGGAGACGGAGATCTTTGAGACCTTAATGCTTGGATTGCGTTTGAAAGCAGGGATAAGTAAAAAAGCCTTTGCAGACAGGTTCGGCTTTGTATTGGAAGAACGCTACTCAATGGAAATCGAAAGGCTTAGGAAACAAGGTTTGCTGGCAGAGGATAAAGATAGTATTTACCCAACAGCAAAAGGCTTTGATTTCCAGAACAAAATAGCATTGGAGTTCCTCAAGTAAACTGTCATGACTTGATAAACTTACATGCATCCTGATGGAATAAACAGCCGCTTTTTTGAAAACTCTATTGACAAAAATAGAGAAAGATGATAATTTAATAATTAGTTTTAGCACTCAATATAAGAGAGTGCTAACAAAAAGGAGGTGGGCAATGTGGAGTTAGATGCCAGAAAATTACAAGTCTTGCAAGCGATTATCCACGATTATATTATTACTGCGGAGCCTGTAGGTTCTCGGACAGTGGCAAAAAAATATAATCTTGGTATAAGCTCTGCTACAATAAGGAACGAAATGTCAGATTTAGAAGAAATGGGTTTCTTAGAACAGCCTCATACCTCAGCAGGCAGAATTCCATCTGAAAAAGCCTACCGACTATATGTAGATAAGTTGATGCAGGTCAGAAGTCTGAGTCATCATGAAGCTGAGTATATCAAACAGCTTTATGAGTTAAAGATTCTTCAACTGGAAGAAGTTGTATACCAGACTGTCAAAGTATTATCAGACATTACCAATTATACTTCTGTGGCTTTAGCACCCCAATTTAACGAAATAACTATAAAACACATACAGCTGGTTCCTGTGGATAAGGATTTTGCTCTCCTGGTTGTTGTAACCAGTTCCGGTATTTTAAAAGATACCTTGATACAGATCCCAAAAGGAATAGACAATGATTTTCTGCAAAAGGTATCCAATTTCCTGAACGAGCAATTCCGGAACAAAACCTTTTCCGAAATTGACCTGGATGCTCTTTCTTCCATACGTCAGATATTTAATGAAAATCAAAGGCTTTTTAATACTTTCGTGGATGAATTAACCAGAGGTTTACAGGAAGGTGCCCGGGATAAAGAGATTTATCTGGAAGGCACAACCAACATTCTGAATTTTCCTGAATATCAGGACATTCCCCGGGTTCGTTCATTCTTAAGCTTGATGGAAGAAAAAGATATATTATATCGTATATTGAACAGTGTCAAAGGCAATGGAGTAAAGGTCTCAATAGGTACGGAGAATCCCCATGAAGACTTAAAAGACTGCAGCCTTATAACCGCTACTTATAGGCTGGGGGAACGGGTGTTAGGCACAATCGGCATGATTGGTCCAACCAGGATGGAATACTCCAGGGCTGTTTCAGTAATGGATCATATGGCTAAAGCCTTGAGCTGCTATCTGACGAAACTCTACGGAGAATAACCGGAGAAATTTCTCCGGTTTAGTACATATGGGAGCATTATTATAAAGATGATGTTTTGATTATTGCAGAAGCGAACAATAATATATTATATAGAAGAGGTGACGGGATTGAGCGAAAACAGGGTAAATGAAGAATTCTTTGCAGATAAGCAGGAAAGCTCGCGGGAACCGGATAATATAACAGATTCTATGGAATGCTGCTGCAGCATGGAAGAGGAATGTGAGCAGCAGTGCGGTTGTGAAAAGGATTCTGAATCAGAAATAGAAAGACTAAAGGAGAAGCTGAAAGAATCAGAAGAAAAACGTGAAGAATACTTAAAAATGGCACAACGTTTGCAGGCTGATTTTGAGAATTACAAGCGTCGAAACAGGAATACCATAGCAGAAACATGGCAAAAGGCTTCAGCTGAGGTAGTAGAAGCCTTTCTGCCGGTATTGGATAATTTGGATCGGGCTATCGACTCCATAGCAGAAGCAGGTGCTGATGAGTCAATACAGCAGGGAATCGAATTGGTTCGCCGTCAATTTTTAGATACATTGGAAAAATTAGGCGTAGAAGAGATTGAAGCATTGGGGAAATCCTTTGATCCTAATCTTCACAATGCTGTGGGCCAGGTAGAGGCAAAGGAAGGCCAGGAAGAAAATACAGTTGTTATGGTTCATCAGAAGGGCTATAAAATGGGCGATCATGTAATTCGTTACAGCATGGTACATGTTGCACGCTGAATGAAGTTGATACAGCACTGGATACAGATTCTTATGCATTTATTAACGAGGAGGAGTTTATATGGCGAAAGTTATTGGTATTGATTTAGGTACCACAAATTCTTGCGTGGCAGTAATGGAGGGTGGCGAACCCGTTGTAATTCCAAATGCAGAAGGTTCCAGAACCACTCCGTCTGTTGTAGCTTTTACAAAAGACGGTGAGCGTCTTGTAGGCCAGATTGCAAAGCGGCAGGCTATTACAAATCCTGATCGTACAATTGCATCCATAAAGAGAGAAATGGGAACTAATTATAAAGTAAAAATAGATGATAAAGAATATTCACCCCCGGAAATATCGGCGATGATTTTGAGCAAGCTTAAACAGGATGCTGAAGCTTATTTGGGTGAAACTGTTACTCAGGCTGTTATTACAGTTCCTGCTTATTACAGCGACAGTCAGAGACAGGCAACTAAAGATGCCGGCAGAATTGCAGGCCTGGAAGTTCTTCGCATCATCAACGAGCCTACTGCCGCCTCCTTAGCTTATGGGCTTGATAAAGAAGGCAATCAGAAAATATTGGTTTATGATCTGGGCGGCGGTACATTTGACGTATCCTTATTGGAGATCGGTGACGGAGTATTTGAGGTTTTGGCTACAAGCGGCAATAACCGTTTGGGTGGAGATGACTTTGATAACAGAATAATTGAGTATTTGATAAGTGAATTCAAGAAAGAACACGGCATTGATCTCAGCAAGGATAAAATGGCTATGCAGCGTCTGAAAGAAGCTGCAGAAAAGGCTAAAATTGAATTGTCCGGTGTTCTGACCAGCAATATAAATCTGCCCTTTATTACTGCAGATGCTTCAGGGCCAAAGCATATGGACATTACTTTAACCAGGGCAAAATTTAATGAGCTGACAGCTGATCTCGTGGAAAAAACTACTATACCCCTGCAAAATGCGCTTAATGATGCAGGTATTACTGCAAATGAAATTGATAAAGTTATTTTAGTAGGCGGTTCAACAAGAATACCTGCTGTTCAGGAAGCAGTTAAGAGGATCACCGGTAAAGAACCTCATAAGGGAATCAATCCCGATGAATGTGTTGCTATCGGTGCAGCTATTCAGGCAGGTGTATTGGGCGGAGAAATCAAAGATGTATTATTGCTCGACGTAACGCCCCTCTCTCTGGGTATTGAAACCTTAGGTGGAGTATTCACAAAACTGATAGAAAGAAATACTACCATTCCAACCAGCAAGAGCCAGATATTCTCAACGGCTGCTGACGGCCAGACCAGTGTGGAAATTCACGTTCTGCAGGGTGAAAGAGAAATGGCCGCTTATAACAAAACCCTGGGACGTTTTACTTTATCAGGCATTCCACCGGCACCAAGAGGTGTTCCTCAAATTGAAGTTACCTTCGAGATCGATGCCAACGGTATAGTCAAAGTTTCGGCAAAGGATCTTGGTACCGGCAATGAACAAAAAATAACCATTACCGCTTCATCCAACTTATCGGAAGAAGAAATACAGAAGGCCGTAGAAGAAGCAGAACGGTATGCTGAAGAAGACAAGAAGCGCAAAGAAGAGGTTGAAGCTCGGAATAATGCCGACTCCCTTGTATATAATACACAAAAAACTCTGAATGAATTAGGTGACAAGCTGGATCCGGCTGACAAATCCAGAGTAGAAGCAGAGATTGAGGCAACCAAAAAAGCTTTGGAATCCAATGATGTTCAAGCAATTAAGTCAGCAAGCGAAAAGCTGACCCAGATAAGCTATGAAGTATTTGGGAAGGTATACCAGCAACAAGCCGGAGGTGCTGCCGGCAGCGGTCCTCAGGGCAGCGGCGGACAGAGCGCGTCCGGATCAAGCGGAACAGACGATGATGTAGTTGATGCTGATTATGAAGTAATGGACGATGAATAATAAATCATGTATAATTAGAAAGCCAAGGCAAACGCTTTGGCTTTTTCAAAGATTTTTTTGATACGGAATATAGGTGGTGAACCCATTTGGCAAAGCGTGACTATTACGAGGTTTTGGGTGTGAGCAGGGATGCATCGGAGGAAGATATAAAAAAGGCCTATCGCAGACTGGCTAAAAAATACCATCCTGATTTACACCCTGGTGATAAAGAAGCCGAGGAAAAGTTTAAAGAAATTAATGAGGCATATCAGGTGCTGAGCAATAAAGAAACAAGGGCGCAATATGACCAGTTCGGCCACGACGGTCCTACCGGTCAGGGATTCGGCGGGTTTGATTTCAGCGGTGCTTTTGACGGATTTGGCGATATCTTTGATATGTTTTTCGGTGGAACCGGATTTGGCAGCCGGACATCCAGAAGGAGAGGTCCCAGCCAGGGTGCTGATATAAGATATAATTTGGATATCAGCTTTGAAGAGGCGGCCTTTGGAACTAAAAAAGATATTGAAGTAGTTCGAATGGAGAATTGCCCCGAATGTAAAGGTTCCGGTGCCAAAAACCCCGGTGATGTGCAGACCTGTCCTGCATGTAATGGTACCGGCGAAATATCTCAGGCTCAAAATACAGCCTTCGGGCGGTTTGTCAATATAAAAACCTGTGATCGCTGCCATGGGGAAGGTACTATAATTGTCAATCCCTGCCCCAAATGTAACGGCAGAAAGAAAATCAGGCGGGTACGGAAGATCAGCGTGACCATTCCCGCAGGTATTGATAATAATCAGATTATAACTTTACGAGGCGAAGGAGAACCAGGAGACCTTGGAGGACCTCCGGGAAATCTGTATGTGAGCATCACTGTCAGACCGCATAAATTGTTTACCAGAAAAGGATATGATCTTTACTGTGATATTCCAATCACTTTTGGTCAGGCTGCATTGGGTTCTGTTATTGAGGTGCCTACTTTAGGCGGTAAGATAAAATATACCATTCCAGCAGGTACCCAGACGGGAACAGTATTTCGTTTGCGCAACCAGGGAATACAGCATTTGCGAAGCAATAGCCGCGGTGATCTGTATGTGACGGTTAATATTGAGGTTCCCAAACGGTTAAACGAAAAACAAAAAGAGCTTATACAGGAGCTGGAGAGAATATCTGCAGAATCCGAGCAGAGAAGAAGCTTTTTTGATAAAATGAAGGATGCTTTCGGTGTCTGATCCTGAAAGACCACATTTACCGGGTTAGAAGAAAATAGACAAGTTTATATATTTGATGAATATAAAATAAATGAGGTGAGCCTTGAATGGAATGGGCGGAAATTATTGTCAAGACAACAACCGAGGGTGTTGATATTGTTGCGGAGCTTTTTTATGAAGCAGGAGCATCAGGTGTTGTTGTGGAAGACCCGGATATGATTCGCCAGGCCCAGGATGAAGCCCGGACCTGGGATTATATTGACGACTCCATTTTGGAGAATATGGAGGATGAAGTACTGGTTAAGGCTTATCTCAATAAAGATGATTTCTTCCTGGAGAAGTTTGAAAGGATTCGTCAAAAAACACAGTGGCTGAGTGAGCAAAATTTTGGTTTTGACCTGGGATCTTTAACTGTAGATCTGAATTATGTTAAGGAAGAGGATTGGGAAAACAACTGGAAAGAATACTATAAACCTGTAAAGGTCAGTGATCGTATTGTCATTAAGCCTTCTTGGGAAGCATATGAAAAACAACCGGGCGAAATCGTACTTGAATTGGATCCGGGAATGGCATTCGGCACCGGTACTCATGAAACCACCGCTTTGTGCATAGATGCTGTGGACCGCTATCTTTCTAAGGGCGGAGAAGTTGTTGACATTGGGTGTGGTTCCGGCGTACTGGCCATTTCTGCTCTTTTGCTCGGAGCTGAAAAAGCAGTAGCTGTCGATCTGGATACCAATGCGGTGAAGGCAACTTTGGAAAATGCCCGGAGAAATCATGTGGAAGATAAAATAGAGATAATTCACGGCAATTTACTGGATAAAGTAGATGGCAGATTTGATATGGCCATTGCAAATATTATTGCCGATGTGATAATAGATTTATCTTCATATATTGGGAGTTATTTTAAGCCCGGCGGCCTCTTTATTGCCTCAGGAATTATACTTGACAGATTGGAAGATGTAAAAGAGGCTGTAAGGAAAGCAGGACTTGAATTAATAGAGAATAATACCAGGGGAGAATGGGCTGTGGTGGTGTGTAAGGCCAATGCATAGATTCTTTATTGAGCCTGAAGATATAGAAGGCAATATAGGAAGAATAAAGGGCAGTGATGCTCATCATTTAAATAAAGTACTCCGGCTGAATCCCGGAGATGAAATCATGCTTTGCAATGGCCGGGGTTTAGACTTTAGATCTGTAATTCAAACTGTAGAAAAGGAAGAAATTCTGGTGGAAATCCTGGACAGCAGACCAAATGCAACTGAGCCAAACGTAAGAGTGTCTTTATTTCAGGGTATTCCTAAGTCTTCTAAGATGGAACTTATCATTCAGAAATGTGTTGAACTTGGCATTTATGAATTGATTCCAATACAAACACTAAGATGCGTAGCGAAAATTAACGAAGGGAAGGATTCAGAGAAGAAAACACTACGCTGGCAGAGGATAGCGGAAGAAGCTGCCAAGCAGAGCCGGCGAGGAATAATCCCCATGGTTTCTTCTCCAATTTCATTTAATCAGGCTGTCATGTATTCCAAGGCAGACGTGAAGCTCATCTTCTGGGAAGAGGAAAACACCAAGAGTCTGCGCAAAATCTTAGAAGAGTTGAATTTCAAACCAGAAACCGTAGCCATGATAATCGGACCGGAAGGCGGATTGGAAAAATCAGAGGTGGAACTGGCTGAGAAGCATGGATGGATTTCCGTTTCTTTGGGTTCCAGAATTTTAAGAACAGAAACGGCAGGTATGGCAGCTTTAACTGCAATCATGTACCATTTGGAGGAATTGGAATGATAACAGCTCCACTTAAGAAAGTGGCTTTTTATACATTAGGTTGTAAGACAAATCAATATGACACCGAGGCCATGCAGGAGGAGTTTAAAAGAAATGGCTATCAAATTGTGGGTTTTGAGGAAATATCCGATGTCTATGTGGTAAATACCTGTACTGTAACAAATCTGGGGGACAGGAAGTCCAGGCAGATGATTCGCAGAGCACATCGCAATAATCCTTATGGCATAATTGCCGTGGTTGGGTGCTATGCACAGCAGGCAGCCGAAGAGGTTTTGTCCATACCCGGGGTGAAAGTAGCTGTAGGAACCAAAAACCGGAAAAAAATTGTTGAATATGTGGAAATGGCAGCGGCCACGAACAGCAGCATCAATGCTGTGGAAGACATTATGAAGGTAAGGGAGTTTGAGGATACCCCAATTGAATCTTTTATCGGGAAGACCCGGGGAGTACTCAAAATTCAGGAAGGCTGTAACCAATATTGTTCTTACTGTATAATACCTTATGCCAGAGGGCCTGTTCGCAGCAGAAAACCTGAAAGTGTTTTGGAAGAGGTAAATCGTCTGGCAGCTGCAGGTTTTAAAGAAATTGTTCTTACCGGAATTCATATTGCATCCTATGGAAGGGACTTAAAGAATACCAATCTTTTGGATTTACTTGTGAAAATCCATTTGGTGAACGGAATAGAGCGAGTTCGTCTGGGTTCATTGGAACCCACCCTTCTGTCTGATGAATTCATTCAGACTGTTAAAAAACTGCCTAAAGTATGCAGACATTATCATATTTCGCTGCAAAGCGGGTGTGATGCCACCTTAAAGCGGATGCATCGGAGATATAGTGCCTCAGAGTATAAGAAAATTGTAGAAAATTTACGCAACCAGATTCCTGAAACGGCAGTTACAACAGATATTATGGTAGGATTTCCCGGTGAAACCGAGGAAGAATTCAACGAAACATATGCCTTTGTAAAGGATATTGGTTTCAGTAAAATTCATGTATTCTCTTATTCCCCCAGAAAAGGCACGCCTGCTGCCTCATACGATGATCAGGCGCCGGCTGATGTCAAAAATACACGTAGCAAGAAATTGATAGCCTTGGGTCATGATCTGGAGCAGGCCTTTATGAACAGATGGATGAACAGGCAGGTAAAGGTGCTTTTTGAAGAGGTTCATCCGGAAAAAGATGGTTATTATGAAGGATATACCGAACAGTATATTCGAGTTGCAGTACCGGGAGATGCCCGGCTGGAAGGTAAGCTGCTGAATGTATATACAGAAAAAATAGAAAAAGATTGTCTTGTAGGAAGATTAATATAAAATATTATGATTTAGGTGTCAAAAGCCCTAATAAATAATATTATCACCTTGC
>JAAZHD010000571.1 GCA_012510895.1 Clostridiales bacterium | reverse complement strand
GTCCAAGACCCTGCTGCAAAAATTCTTCCAGTTCTTTGGGAAATTCTATTTCTTGAATTTCATCCAAATAATCAACAATTTTATTATATGCCCTTTCTTTTTCCTCATTATCAATTCTCCCATTAAGAAACTGTCCAAAATGTACGCATAGATACATTCCATAACCTCCTGGAAATGCTTGCAGCAGTTTCTCTTTGATTGTAAAATGCTTCTCAATGTCTTCTTCAATATAGGTAATTGCCTGCTCAATGTCATAGTCTTTTATTAACTGTTCCAGGCATTTTTTCTTAGCCATTGATTTTTCAACTTCTAAGTCCATCTTGTATTTGCACTTTGCCAGAGCAGCGACTTTATTTGTACTTGCAAGAATATCTTTGATTTCAGCAATACTGATGTCTAATTTCCTTAAAACTCCAATTTCTTTTAATAAAGAAATATCTTCATCACTGTAATTCCGATAACCATTATCCTCTACCCTTGGAGATATAAGTCCCTCCTGTTCATAACACTCAACTGCTTTCTTCGTCAATTTACATTCTCTACATACATCTTTAATTAACATTCTTATCACCTCGTAATTATCATAGGCTAACACCTAAGGTGATAGTAAATACCTATTTTGTATAAAGTTTAAAATGCTTCTTTTTCTTTTGACAGCGTTAAAACAACTATTTTCGGGATGATTGAAAAGCCTTTGTGGAATAATGCTGTTTCCAAGTCCCCTGCTTACAATCATAGTGCAGTTCCCTCTTTTGTATTCTCCTGATGTATATTCTGGGAAAAATCCCTGATTCGGCGCAATTAATCCTCTTATAATCTGGTTAATTTAACACCCTTTTTATCCTGTTTAAAAGTAAACAGCGCTTTTAGGACAACTTTTCACACATTCCAAGCATAAAATGCACTCTGTTCCATTTTCCCTGCTTCTTTTGCTGTCTAAAATATCTACATTCATGGGACATACTCTTTTGCATTTTCCACAAGAAATACACCTCTTCACTGCTAAAAAGCAAATTCCCTGTTCCTTTGTTAGTGCTATTTCATAAGTATGTTTAACATCTTCTGCGTATTGTTTAAGAAACTTCTCATTATCTGGTAATGTTCCGTTTCTTCATATTTGACTACTTTAATACCTTCTTTTATTTCATATATAATTGCATCTGGGTATGCCATTAAAATAGGAGAATGTGTTGCTATTATAAACTGTGAGTTCTTCCCAACCAACTGATGAATCCTGCTAATCATCGACATTTGCCTTGTAGGTGATAATGCTGCCTCAGGCTCATCCAATATGTAAAGTCCGTTTCCCCTAAACCTGTTCATAAACACGGCAAAAAAGGATTCTCCATGAGACTGCTCATGAAGTGAATGTCCACCATACGAGTCAATAATTCTTGCACCTCCCCCGCTTTTATCCAGTTCTTCAATTGCGGTTGCAAGATTATAGAAACTTTCTGCACGAAGGAAAAACCCGTCTTTAGGTCTTCTGATTCCTTTAATTATCCTGATATAATTATATAATTCAGAATGAGACGCTCTTGAAGAAAAGTGGAAATTCCTGGTCCCACCTTCAGGATTAAACCCGCAGGCTGCGGCAACAGCCTCTAAAATGGTTGACTTTCCTGTTCCATTCTCTCCAACAATAAATGTCACTTTAGGGTGCAGGTCAAGAATTGATAATCCCCGAATAACTGG
>JAAZHD010000570.1 GCA_012510895.1 Clostridiales bacterium | reverse complement strand
CTAATTTCATAATCAAGAAATTCAATCAGTAATTCATAGTTTGGAAGACCCGTCAGCTTATCATAATAGGCGATCTGTATATTTGCTTTATTTTTTATATATGCATAGTATAACAATGTACCCAGTATCACTATTACAGCTATAAATAAAACAATGCTTTCTGCTATCATTTTACTTACTTCCGCATCCAGCTCTTTTGTAAACCAAATTACCGAAAAGCTGCCGCGAATTTCACCATCATAAAAAACCGGCACACAAGCCAGAAAAACATCCTGACCTTTCATAATGGTTCTCTGGGTAAAGTGTCTGCCGTTTAGGATTTTTTCCTTGATTTTTTCATCTTCCAATAATATATCAGAATAAGAATCCGTTTTTCCTGAAATTAATTCCAGGTCGGTATTTATAAACACAACATCATATATATCGCTTCTATTGGACAAAGTATTTAACAGTTCTTATATCTCAAATCGCTGGAGAAAACTTTGAATGGTATCCGACAGTATTCCTATTTGTATAAATGAGCCGTCTTCATTTTTAATATATGCATACTTATAATACTCATCACTTTCAGTATCTTTTCGGATATCATCAACTAAAACAGTTTTATCTCCTTTATAAAAGTCAAAAACCGGGTGTCCTTCATATGCCTTCCATCCCAGATATCTGCCGTCCTTGCTGTAGATTATTTCTGCCTGACTGTTGTACAGATATATTTCATCCAAAAGAAAACGCTCTCCGATAAGGGATAAAACATTATTGTCATATTTATCTTCAATCATGGATATTGCGTGAATAGCCAGTCTTAATTTTTCATCCAACAGGTCTTCAATTATATTATGTGCATCGCTTGAATAAAGAATTGCATGCAAGTAGCTTTCAGCAATGCTGACAGCTTCATTTTCAAATCTAGAATACCTTTCTTTTATGCGTCTGTCCACATTTAAATAGGTCATGGTAAAAAATAGTGCAATAAGTATAAAAAAAGGGAGCAAAAAATATCTTAAATCCAGGTTTCTTAATTTGTCTTTTTTCATTGATATATACCCCTGTACAGTTTCCCTTAGCCATTATTTGAAACAGATTATAATGTTAAACTCCTGACTTCTCTGTATTCTCTGAGAAATTCAAGAACTCCTTCCTCACTAAGAGGCTTACTGATAAAATAGCCCTGGATCCGATCACATTCCCATTCTTTCAAGTATATAAACTGTCTTTTTTCTTCCACACCTTCAGCAACTGCCAAATGTCCTAATTTATGCGCCATAGAAATAATATCGCAAGTAATGGCATTCTCCGGGTGTGTTACTCTAAGTTTATCTATAAAGTGCTTGTCAATTTTTAAAATATTCACATCCAGTTCTCGCTCTCTGGCCAATGAGGAATACCCTGTTCCAAAATCATCAATAGCTACATTAATTCCGGCTTTTCTCAATTTTTTTAGCTTATTGTTTACTTCATTAAAATTATCCATAAAAACCGATTCTGTAAGCTCAATGCCGATATTTTCAGGGCTTACCTGCATTTCATGTATGGCGGCAAAAAGGTTTTCAACAAAATCATTGCTCAGAATTTCTATAACAGAAACATTTATACTTACTGACAAGGTTTTATAACCGGCGTCTTCCAATTTCTTAAGAAAATATAACGCCTTTCGTACAATTCTTTGCCCTATGGGAATAATTAGCTTTGTCTCTTCTGCCAGAGGTATGAATTCCAAGGGAGTAACATTACCCAGGTTTTCGGTCCTTAATCTGGCTAAAGCTTCAAAACCGCATATTTCATTGGACTTTAGGTCCAGAAT
>JAAZHD010000569.1 GCA_012510895.1 Clostridiales bacterium | reverse complement strand
TCCTTAACCTCACCGTCCATAGGTTCTCCGTTAAAGTAGGATCTAATCTCGCGGACTGCGTACTTACCAATTCTGTTTTGCCCATTATTTACCGTTCCCGCAATATGAGGAGTCAGAATAACATTTGGCAGACTTCGGAAAGTATGATCCGCTGCCGGCGGTTCCGGATCTGTAACATCTATACATGCAAATAATCGTCCTTTTTTAAGCTCAGTAACCAAAGCATCCTCATCTATAATTGTTCCGCGAGCTGTATTGATTATAATAGCATCGTCTTTCATCATAGCCAGGGTTTTGGCATTAAACATATGGTATGTTTGTGGAATAGAAGGAGCACGGATGGAAATAACATCAGATTCTTTAAGCAATTCTTCCAGTTCTGCTTTTTCAGCACCCATGGCTGCTGCTTTTTCTTCATCAACAAAGGGATCATACAGTAATATCCGTACATCAAAGTTCTTAATCAGCTTTATGTAATGTCTTCCGGCCCGTCCGGCACCTATTACACCAATTGTTACACCGTACACTTCTCTTACCTTATCCCGACCTTCTGACCATTTTCCTTCCCTGGTATATTGGGACAAATTCCACAGATTTTTTAAGGATACTATGGTAAAGCCTAAGGCCGTTTCCGCTACACCAATACCTATGGCTTGGGCCGATCCCGAAACCCGTATGCCCCGCTTCCACACTTCATCACTGACGATTCCCTTGACAGATCCGGCAGCATGTATTATTAAACAAGCATCCGGTGCTTCATCCAATATACTTTTATCCAATTGAGGACATCCCCAGGATGTTATAATTATATCCGCGCCTTTAACCAATTCCCTGGCTCTTTCCGGGCTCGGATTATGTTCATCGGGATTACAAAAAACCTCGCCAAATCGAGCCAATTCATCAATATCTTCCTGCTTGAAAAGCTTTTCTCTTTGCCCCTTATTCATCAGCAATACTATCTTTTTCATCAGAAATCCTCCAAATAATTTATTTATTTTACAGCAACCAAATCGCTGCAGTTATCCGAACTTAAATCTGATTAATATTTATGATTTAACTCTGCCTTTTCACCCGTGACAGGTAGTATTGACTTATGTCAAATATTCCTCCGCTTTTTTCATAAAAATCATCATTTAAGTGAAACAGGCCGTTCTTCATATTTGTCCAGGAACTCCCTGAACAGGGATGGTAAGACTGCATTACTCTCCAGTTTTTATAGTTTTGAGCTCCGTTAGTTTCCAAAACACCTATCTTCATTCCGGAAAGCTGCTCCAGCCTTGCTGCAAAATTTTTATTCCAATCTATCATAATCGGGTTAACTGTCAGATCTGCACAAAAACACGGGATTCCTGCATCCGCTGCAGCTTTAGCCATCAGCAGACTCATGCTCATGGTCTTGGCAATGGGTTTTAATGCAATAGCCTTGTAGCCTAGCTGAATCCTTTCTTTTACATCTTTTTCTGAATGGGCACTTTCATCAGCTGCCACCCGTACAGGCAAATCATTTACCGGAACAAGATTGTCCTCTTCAAAAGGCTCCTCCAGCAAAACAATGTTTTCAAGAGCTCCTATACTATCGGCAAACTCCAGGAAATCCATGATTCGATCCTTGGTATCATAACGCCCGTTAGCATCCAGGTAATAAGCTATCCTGCCGTTTGCAGTATAGGGAGTATGCATCTCCTTAAGTGCATCATGTATTTCTTTCAACCGCTTTTTATCCCATTCCAGCATTTTATTGGGATCCTTGTCCATATCCGGATCTGAGCCTATTTTAATCTTAAAAATAGGATATCCTTCTTCAGCAAGCTTGACAACGTCTGAAATTCCGATTCCATAAGTAATTAAGGGAATGCCGGCCAGTTTTTCCTGTTTAGATGAAAGAGAGCTTCTGAATTCCTCCGGAATCATATCATCAAAACTCCGTAGACCCTTCTCCCGGCTATAGAGCATCCAGGCCGCCATATCAACCGGAACCAGAGCATTTAATGCAAAAGTCTCCTTTAAGCCCTTCAGGCCGGTCACTTGTTTTGCATACCCGTATACCTCGGGCAGTATTTCTCTTATCAAATCAACAGGCGTATGGAAGTCCCTTCCCTCTATTATTTTCAGAGCATAGTTTGTAAGAAGACACATTATATTGTCTCCGCCAACGCTTCCAAACGTACTTAAAACTTGCGGATCCGACCAAAGTACGCTTTGTACGCCAAGCCCAAGACCTATATGACCTTTATCGCTCTCCATAAGAGCAATAGTCTGCCAGAGCTCTTCTATGTACTGTCCCTTGAACCCAAATGGTGCCAGCAGAGGCTCCCGATCAAAATTCCCATTGCAACTTGTAATCTTTATCATTTAATCCCTCACTTCTTATATGAGTTGTCTATTTCATTATAAACCTTTTTGAATAATAAGTCTTTATGTATAGATTCTTCTTCATGCAGGTATTTTCCTTCTTCAATTATTTCCATTTGCATCAGAACATATGTT
>JAAZHD010000568.1 GCA_012510895.1 Clostridiales bacterium | reverse complement strand
GACATGCTGGCATTCTTCGTGGAAATGATTACAGTTTTTTTGCCGGCTCTGACAGCTGCATCAAACAAAGTGTCTGTTTTAACTACCGGTTTCACATATTCTTTAATGCCATGGACATCCGGCATGGCACCCGTATACATGGACGCAAAACAGGCAGGCGTAACCGAGGGCATTACTGCACGCATGGGCAGACCGATCTGGGTATGCTTAAAAACCCCGCCGAAAAAGGATGTGTACTTTTGAAAAAGCCATAGGGCAATGGCATCAGGATTGTATATCAGTATCCTGTCAGCCTTCTTGCCTTCAAAATACCTGTCGGCCAGCTGCACTACATCACATATGGGGCCTGATGCATATTTGGGCCGGTCAATCCCAAAAATATCCGAGATTGTTGACGCTGCATCGGTCAGACAAATAGAATTAAGCATTGACTGCATATTCATAACCTCCATGATTATATAAATTTACTTTAAAAAATGCAGGAAAGCATTATAAAAGGTATTTTTCAATATCAGGCAGGTCATAAACATAGCCCGACAAAACCGACAAATAACATAAGCCGTATTCCTTATTCAATTGATACCGACAGGTTTCCTTATTCTCCACGGCTGTAACCAAGTCTCTTATTGCTGAACAAATTATTCCATGCCTTATCATGTCAACGCAGCCGCAGGGTGAAGCCACAAGACACATATTTATAGCAAAGCCTGTGTAAATGAGATGGTTTATTCCATAATATTTGCAAAGTTTAAAGAGCTGTTCCGATGTTTTCACGATTTCCTCATGATCCAGCGGACGGGCAGTGGGATAAAAATCAAGTTTTGCTTGTCCCCTTCTGACATCCTCCCTGTTGCGAGAACCTACTACGGCATTATCAGCATGGAACTTTCTAAGCTTTTCAAGGGTTTCATCAACTTCTATATGTTCATAATGAAACTTGTCCGGACCGCATATTTGAAGTGTTTTGGAATAACCGGGATATTTGTCGAGATTTTGATTGGGAGATGCCGCATGTATGAGTTTAATACCGCTCTTCCTAAGCTTCTGCAGAAACCCGGGAAGCAGATTATCGCATATTTCCACAGCCCGAGGTATGTATTCCACAGCCCGGTACCAGCCGGGAAACTCTTCCATTGTGCCTGTATCCCATGCATGCATAAGAATTACGGCGGTTCTCTCAGGATTGATCGGCAGATCCGCCTTTTTCCAGCCGCCGTAACCTTCCCCGGGAAACTCAAGGTTGTAATCAGCGTCGAACTGCTGATAATACCAGGCAGGAACAATCTTTTCCATATTTAACCCATCCTTTCCGGTTGCATAAGTGTAAGGACGAGTATATTATAACACAGTTAATGGATGCCTTCCATGAAATTTACAGAGACGTTGACACCTTAAATCCTGCATAATACAATAAGCTTATTAAGCAAAGCTGATAGGCGCAGAACACCTGAATGAAAGGGGATTGTACATATGAAAAAGTTTCGCATTGGGGTAATCGGGTTTGCTCACATGCATATCAATTCACTGGTTAAATGTTTTGCTGACCTGGGAGACAAGGTGGAATGGGCGGGATGCTCAGACGTTAAACCGCTTATTCCTTCCATCAGTGACAAACCTTCCACCAGATCGTATAACATGAAAAACTGTATGAAAATTACAGGTATGACCAGGGTTTATGATGATTATGCCAAACTGCTTGATGAGGGAAATCTGGACATAGCTATAGTCTGCTGTGAAAATGCCTTTCACGGAAAAGTGGTATCAGATGTATTATTAAGAGGTGTAAATGTGGTAGTGGAAAAACCCATGGCCACCTCCATGCCGGATGCCCTGCTCATGGCCCATGCTGCAAAACATGGCGGTGCGGTTCTTGCCGTTAACTGGCCGTCCACATGGTCTCCCGGAATAAGGCTGGCTCATAAGCTGGTTAGCGAGGGAGCAGTCGGCAAAGTCTTTAAGTTTACTTATCGAAATACCGATTCCCTGGGCCCCTTCTCCTACGGCGAAGGCTTAAGCGAAGAGGAAATGGCCTCAGAATGGTGGTACCATGCCAAGGCCGGCGGAGGAGCCTTCTGGGATTACTGCTGCTATGGTTCGTGTCTTGCCAGCTGGTTTATCGGTTCACCTGTCCGCTCTGCCTATGGAGTTCGAGCAAATTTTAACAGCCCCTTTGGAAATGCTGAAGACTACGGAACCATTACCGCTCTGTTTGATGATGCTGTCGCCTTAATCGAAGGCAGCTGGACAACCGTTAACACCGGCATACCTAACGGGCCTATTGTCTTCGGACTTAAAGGCACCCTGGTAACAGAGGGGGATGAGGTAAGAATCTATAAAGACAGACGTTCAAAAGCCCCATCTGAAGTTTATAAGGCAGAACCGCTTCCCCAGGATCGAAACAATATAGCCAAGGAATTTATCAGCCATCTTGAGAATGGCACGCCCCTCCATCCTACCTTGAATCTTGAAACTAACCTTAACGCAATGATGATCCTGGATGCCGGCTATCGTTCCTCGGTCAGCAACAAGCTGGAGCAGGCAAAAAGCTGTCGCTATGCCCCTGAGAAACTGTGATCTGTTATAGACGCTGTTTAGTGAAATATACTAATGTTTAATCGAACAATGAAAGACAGTCTTTAAGGTCTATGTAATATATATGGCGCTGTCCTTCATGAATGGAATCAAATGAAATTCTGTCCCCCTGTTTGTTCCACCTGGGGTGCAAGTCGCATCGGAAGTCTCCGGTTATTTGAGGATGGGAGTAATAAGAACCCAGCGTTACTCCCTTCCTCTGTTCAATATTATACAGATAGAGATTCCGGCAGCTCTTCTCATCCGGATAGCTGTCGTAAAGCAGCCATTTCGGGTCAGGCGAATAACTGCAGTGGCCGTCTGCCGTAAAATACTCCGCATCAAACACCTCGTATTCCTGTGTTTTATCCTTCCAGACATAAAGCTGATTTCCCATTTCTCCGCCTGCATAAATCATCAGATGTGACGGATCTCTCCAGTAATAATGGGAGGCAAGTCCATAACCGGCAAGCACATAAGGATCAGTGCCGTCTGCATTGACAGTAACGGTTGCCGTTCTCCATCTGGGAGCGTCCACAGGGAAATTCCTGACCAGGAATACAAAACGGCTGCCGTCGGTATTAAATGTTATATGGTTTATAAGCAGCTTTGCATCATCCCGGGGCAGAGTCGGCCTGGTCAGCTCCCTGATATCATATAGTGACAGGATAAGCTTTGCCTTGCCTGTATTAAGGTCAATCAGGAATATGCCGTCATCCTTCGGCGCTGCATGATCTTTAAAAGGATCCTCAACTCCTGCATAGCCATATCCGGCCCGGAAGTCAAACATTCTGTTGAAATTTATGCTGAGAGCATATCTGCCGGCAGGATCCACATTGGCAACAGGCAGAGCAAGCATTTTTTTCTCACCTGTATGGATATCCTGGATAACACCTTTATAGCTTTCTCCGTCTCTCACATTGTAAATAATCTTGCTGTCAGGATACAGCGGATGCCACTGAAGCATTGAACCCT
>JAAZHD010000567.1 GCA_012510895.1 Clostridiales bacterium | reverse complement strand
ATGAAAATATGCATCCCACTGCTTGCATGCAAATTCCACGCCGGGCATGCTTTCTATGCCCAGTATTTTGGCAACCCGCATAAGCTCAGGGATTCCGCTTATCACATCGTGATCAGTCAGTACAACACCGCCGTAGCCTAAGGATTTTGCCAGAACTGCCAGATGGTGGGGGGAAAACTGACCGTCTGAATGGGTTGAATGCAAATGCATATTGGCATAATTAAAATTTATAGTGTAATTCATGACTTCCTCCTTAATTATATTTCTCCAGTTCCTGCAATAACTCGCTTCTGACAGCTGCAAAGTCTTCGGCCGATGATTTGTAATCTTCAAAGGAGGTGCATATCCTGGATATAATTTCCCTGGCTTTTTCCTTGTTTCTTAATCCCAGTTGGTGCAGGAGCTCAAAATCCTCTGCCCCTGCCCTCTGCAAATGCCCCCGGACACTGTACCATGGCGCATTGTTTCCGGGATAAACTACAAAGGCATTACCGGGCGGAAACAGCTTTTCCGGGTCACCATGGAAGTAGCAGGTGCTTTCAAAAGGCTTTTCATTATAGACGTTATATCCCCAGTGCAGGAAGCCTTTGGCATCATACAGATAACACATCCACATAGGCAGGCGGCTTACCAGAAGGGGAAGGTCCATTACCCTGTTCATCACATAGCCTGCGGGAAAACCGCAGGTATAAATCCAGATTTCCTCTCCCAATGACTGAAGAGCCTGGTATTTGGATATATGCTTTTCATATACGCTCTGCTTGACAACCCAGATATCAACTGCTCCCTCCAGGTCAGTTGACTCCACGGGGTCATTTATTTTGACACCGGGCATAAATTTACGGCAGATACCGGATAAAATTCTGTAATGTTCACTATTGGGGAACTGGGGCTCATCCACCAGGCATTGCATGTAATGATTTTTCCAGTTGTTTTTATTGACTATATCCCATAGTTTTTCAAAATATAGTTTTAGCTGCCTGTATGCTTCAAAGGTTACAACGCTGACATCCCTGTCCCACAGCAGATAGTGTTCTTTCTGATTCCATTCTTTAAAGCGTGCAACAAAGCCTCCGTATATATATTTAAAACCTGCTTTCAGCGCCATATTGCCAAGCCTTATTGCATCATCGAAGTTAAAATCCACTACCCTGCCCGTTTCATCCCGTACAGGAATCCCCGACGGCAGCATAATATGATTATTCCTCATATCAATTTGATTTTCCAGATACCTTTGGACTGCTTCCCAGAAGGCTGCACTCCCATGCTCTAAATTGTGTACCTTTGCTATGCTCTTCAGATTCAGCCAGTTTATCATATTGAATACACTGCTGCCTAAAGCAGGAACTGCCGCCTTATATACCTTAAGCAAAACATCGACATTAAAGCTGCAATCACTAAATGCAATATTCAGCTTAAGTTCATATTCTCCCAGCTGACAATTCTCAGGCACAAAGACTCTGACATAAAATGCCGCCCTGCCCGGCTTTAAACAGCCATCATCTATATTTCTGGTTACATCATATACATAGAAAGGCGCACGGCGGGTAACGAAATGAGAAACGCTGTCATAATCAAGGGTTGTATAAACCTTAGGAGCGCTGTTTTCTTCCACACGGGCAGGCAAAAGCTGATAAACGGTAAATTTCAAATCTATATCAGAGGGAGCCTCCCATTTAATGGAAACTTTTTCATCCTTCGTAATTTCCTTATCAGTAAGAATCTGAAAACTTATGTTCGCCCCCCTTGCCGATTCAAGCTTAACAGCATTGTTCGGCTTAGTTATAACAGTATCCGGGTATAACCATTCGTTTTCTGAGAAGGTTTGAATTTTCATTTATAACTTTCCTTTCCCATTATGAATATTTAATTTTTCATTGCTTACTCAGCTCTTATGTTCTGGCCGAAACTTTAAAGTAGTGCATTATAAGAAAAGAAAACATAGAAGTTGTTGATGCGGTATCTCGAAAGGATATAGTATAAATGTCTAGCAGGCAGAATAATAATCCTCTGCCAGCTTTATGGACCGTCTCACGCAATCCAGCGCATCCAGGTGCCTGTATTTGCATTCCTTAATTGTAGGATACCATACGGTCTGAAACATGCCTCTGAAACTTTTTTGTGACAGATTTTTTAAACAAAAATCGGTGAGGGCTTCCATATTATTGCTTCTTGTAAAATTGCTGCCTCCCGGAACCTGCTCAAAACCGTTCTCACTTAAGAACCGGAAAGAATCAAGCCTTGCTTTAACTTGAGGTTCATCTTCATCATATCCCAGAAAAAGATAATACCAGTCGCTTATAAGAACTGACTTTGGCATTTTCCTTATAAACTCTTCGCTGCGGCTTCTGGCCCGGTCTCCCCATATCCAGGCCCTTACACCCCGCTTTTCAACGGTGTCAACAAGAAATTTAAAATCGTGCCACCATAAATCTCCATTTCTAATGACAATATAATTATAGTACTGTTGATTTGAATAGTTTTCTTCATCCATGCCAATATGGAAGAAATCAGGCCGGTCGAATATGTCTATTACTTCATTTATCAGATCCGAACATACCTTATAATACAATTCCGTAGAAACACATCGGGAGTATTCACCCAGCCATATATCATGGCAGGTTGAGAAGTTCAGTTTAGGTATGGGATTAAGCCCCATCTTCCTCATCTTGTTTATTTCATCTCTGAGAAGATCCGTGCTCCAGGCTCCCTCTGCCGCAATCTCAGGATGACTTTCATATCTTACGGCTTCATTCAAATCTATAACAACTGTATTGACCCCAACCTGCGCCATGTTTTCCAGGAGTTCATCCCATGTTTCCTTGTCGCATCTGATTTTATCGGAAGCATGGCTGTATTTCCCCCTGTAGGGAGCGTCGCTCTCATACCATGCGTTATACCCCAGATGTATAAGGTAAGCCCATATTAAGTCACTTCGTACATTAATTTTATTCATTTATGACATCTCCTTAATCCGGTCTGTTTCTCCCAAGCTTTGGATGGATAATTGTTGCTTTATTATTAAGTCAGAAATGGTGTTAAATCAGGCTTTTAAGCAGGTCTGCAGAGCCTTCAATAATTGCTTCCGCAACACCTGACTTAAAAGGTGAACTGCGGGCTTCATAGCCCCCTTCATCATAAGCAGATTTTAGCGGGAAATAACCTTCACAGCCATTGGCACAGCAGGATATAAGGGTCATTTTAAATGGAGAGTTTTCTTTTATTCCTCTTCCGATATCCGTGAACGGCTCCCCGGGAACCCCCGATATGCTTACATCTCCAAAACGGATTGCGACAAGGGGAAGAGTAAATGAATCCGGTCCGTTTTCAAGCATCTTAATTCTATATGCTTCGGCAACTACAGTAACCAGTTCCATCCCGCTGTAAGGAATCTGATCATCCCTGCCGGACTCATGCAGTGCAATTATTCTCTCTGCTTCCGGAATCTGTGATTTATCTCCGCGGTTGGATGGAACATCAATATTTTTCTGACCGAACCGAACAGGCGTGCTCTTAACAGGCAATTTCTTCATATAGGCCTGAAGAACTGCCCCGGCAATGGTTTTTCCCATATGCTCCGAATTCTTATATCCACTGAGTGCAATACCGGTAACTCCCAGGTGATCAATATGGTTTGTATCTCCCTGTGCACCGTTTATATAAATGCATTTAACATTATCAAGTGCCGTTTCAAGGGTATCTCTTACAAATTTTGGATAATCGGCTGAAAACTTGGTTCCGCCTATTACATCAGGATGCACCTGGAAGTTTACAAGCAAAATTTCGTCTGCATCTTCACGATTTATGCGCACAAACTGAACGATTTCATCCGGTGTTCCGATTGGTTCCAAAATATCAGGATTCTTTATGCCGGGATTGGTTCTTATGCTGCCGTCTTTCATGCGGAAACGTCGGATAAATGAAATTCCCGGAGCAACGCTGCGTCCGATGCTTGCAGTTCCGGGTTTTAAATCTGCAAGCGCCAGAGCAGCTGCATCACATAATTTTCTTTCAAGATAATTAATATACGGGATATCTTCCGGATATAAACCTTCACCCATTTCAGGGCCGGTATGGGTATGGGTACAAGAAATGAATATTGATTCAAATGGCAGTGAGTTTTTGTCAGCTATAGATTTTCTGTAATCATCCATTCTTTTCTTGTTGATGCCTATAATATCAAGACTAAGTATTACAGCAGTATTCATACCGTCGCTGACAGCCAGGGCAGATGCATACAGATTGTCCAAAACGCCGTCAGCTATACGCTGTGAGTAATAACCTGAAATATTAGTGCCAAGCGGGGGTGTAATGTCCAAACGGGCAAAACCTGCTTTAAATTCATTCATATTTTCGTCCCCTTATCATTAATATTTAAAATTTATCCCAAATAAAAACTATGCTTTCATGACTGTTTAATTCAATATTTAATCTGCCGTTCTGAATACCGATCTCCTCACCTGTCCAGTCATTAACAACTTTATCAGGCGCTGTAAGTCTGTATTCTTCAAAATCAAAGCTGTATACTGCCTTTTCATCCTGCCAGTTAATTACAGTCAGCCTGTATCCGCTATTCAGCCTTTGCAGCCACAGGGACGGGTGATAACCGCAGCACATATCCAAAGGTTCTGCTGTTGTTTCTGTACTTTGTATTCCTTTGCGTATAAGCTTTTTGCCTTCTTCATTCAGCATATTGATCCTGTCACTTAAGAATACATTGCCCCTTGTAAACATTACAATATTAGTCCAGGTTTGGGCTTCATATTTGTCAAAAACCTCTCCCCTTCTCCATCTTGGGGCATTGGGATTGTTTTCATTGGGGTTAAGGACATTGGTTTCTTCTTCCAGTGAGGTATCCTTGCCCCTTACTATAAGAAAATCAATATCATTAACCCATACTCTCTTGTTAGCCCAGTACTTGAAGGTATAACATTCAAGGGCCCATTCCAGATGGTTCCATTGATTATGTATATCAATGCCGGTGCGTCCTGCATCGGAGAGTCCGGGACCGCATTCAAGCGGCAGGGAACAGCCTAAGATATAGCTTTCTTCAGTTACGCACTCCCTTATAAGTGCAAAAAGATCCCTAAGCACTTCATATGGTCCTTTGTGTTTTTCATAGAACCTGTCTACATTCAACAGGCATCTGACATGATCTACCTTAAAGTACCTGAAGCCCATTTCATATAGTTTGGTATATATTCCCTTCAGGAATTTTTTGCCGGCCGGTGAAGTCGGATCCAATATATAATTTCCATCATAAATAAGAGGATCTCCATACTCATTCTTCACCATCAGTTCAGGCATTCTTAATCCGGCATAAGAAGCTGTATCAATAAAAAGCGGCGCCAGCCATATACCGGGAATGAAACCCCTTACTTTTATTTCTTTTACAGCTCTTTCAAGGCCCCCGGGGAATTTGTAATTTGGTTCCCATTCACCATACATATGCTGCCAGCCGTCATCTATAACAATGTATTGAATATTTTTTGACAGAATATCATCCTTGCGTATAGCCTCCATATTCTCAATCAAAGCATCCAATGAAACCGAGAAGTAATAGTAGTCCCAGCTGTTCCAGCCTCTGACGGGTTTGGGATCATCCGGCAGAAAGGGCACAAAATCAGCATATGCATCAAAGGATTCTTTGACATTTTTACAGGCTGATATCCAAGTTATTTCAGAAGAAAGGGAATTATCTGTACATACCGTTGTAATAAACCTTGTAGTGCAAGTAAATTGAAGCTGGCCGCTTTCAAGCATCTGCATCTTATAAAGATGCCTGTTATCCTGCGGCAATACAGTACCTAAGAATAAACCCTTTTCCTTGTTATTTCTGAATGTACCGGTCAGCATATTGCAGGGGGTATCTATCTCAAGCGCTTCTTTAACAGTAGGAAAACCTATGGGATTGGTGACATACCTGTCTGAATATTGTAATACACGCCAATCCATTATATTCCCGGTTTCTGGTTTGTACCTCACTATAAGACTGTCGAAGGCAGTGCAATTTAGCTGATTATCGCTGTATGCCTTTAGACTTACTGTATATCCGCCCTTTGATTTTTTAAAATCCCATATAATATTGATATCTCTCCAGCTGCCTTCAAACTTAACCGACTCATCATTAAGGTCCGGAACAAGATTAAAGTCATCAGGAGACAGAATGATATTATGCTCCTTAAGATATATGCGGAATGATATATCAGATATGCTACAGCCTATGCCTTCCGCTATTTTGTTAAGAATCCTCAAAGTATTATTACGTTCCGTATTTTGAATTGAAGCCGTCATACCCTGCCATCTCCTAACTATGTTCATAATAATGTGCATTTATACATATGCACATATATTATTCGCCTATAAAGCCCCGCTTTCCTTCTTGCTGAATAAGTCCTTATTAAGAGCAATGGTTTTTTCTATTATAGTCTCCGCAACGCCGGGCAGATAATTGCTGTTCAGGCCCTCATAGCCGCTTAAAGCATCTGCCATGGGGAAGTAACCCTCGTAGCCGTTGGCGCAGCAGCAGACTACAGTAAGGGAGAAAGGAGATGCATTTTTGATCTGCAATCCAATTTCGGTAAAGGGTTCACCGGGCATGGCTGAAAATACCACATCCCCGAACCGAACGGACATAACCCTGAGGGGTATCATGCCGCCCTTGCCTATATAACCCTTATCGGCCAGCCTGGCAAGGCGAAAGCCTACAATCTGTTTTTCCCACGCAGAATCGCCGTATTTCTTGGCAAACCCTTCAGGTCCCAGAGTATTATAGTCATACCTCCATATTCTCGCCTGCCTTATCTCTTCTTCAGTGCCGCTGTTGGCAGGCACCTCAAATTCAACGTGGCCGAATCCTATATGTCCGTCAGGCAAAGAAATCTTCCTGCCGTATGCCTCTATCACACTGTCAGCAATAACCCGGCCCATGTGACGTGCATGACCGATTCCTTTGCTTATAGTTCCTTTAGGCAGTTTTACATTAACATGATTGGTGTCACCCTGACAGCCGTTGAAATAGGCGCAGCACACGTTATCCATCTCACCTTCAACAAAGGTGCGCACAAAACCCCGATAGTCCGCCGAGTATTTTGTGCCTCCAACCACATCGGGGTGTACCTGGAAGTTAACCAGCAAAATTTCCCTTCCGCCTTCCTGCTTAAGAACAATCAACTGCATGGTTTCATCCGGCTCGCTTACAGGATGGGAGATATTGGGGTTTCCAATGCCCGGGTTTGTTTTAATGCTTCCGTTCTTCATGACAAACCGGCGTACAAAGGATATGTTTCGGGCTTCTCCGCTGGATATGTACATGGTAACCGGTTTTAAATCATCCTGTGCAATCTGTACACAATCACAAAGTTTACGCGAGAAGTAACGTGCAAATTCAGAATCCATCCTGTCGCTGCCGTCCAGATGGCATGCGGTATGGGTATGGGTGCATGCTATAAATACTGCATCTTTGGAAATTCCGCAGCGCTCAGATACTGCCTGCTTCAATTGATCCTGCACGGGAATGGGAATGCCAATAAAGTCTGCAGTAATGAGAACGGCCTGGGTAGAAGAGTCTGATAGTGCAACGGCTGTGACAGTAAGAGGATCTAGTATGCCTGTGGACAGGCGCCTGGTGTAATATCCCGGCATATCAATTCCCAGCGGAGGGGTCACATCCAATCTGCAAAAACCAGCTTGTAACATACAAGAATCTCCTCTTTTCTTATTAAATTTTAT
>JAAZHD010000566.1 GCA_012510895.1 Clostridiales bacterium | reverse complement strand
GGATAGTGTTTGTAACCAAGAATATTCTGACCTCTCAATAACATGTGCAATTTAGTCTTTTTTACTGCTTTTCTAATTTTCCGAAGCCTTTCCCAAGGATCTTCATTAAGAAAGCGTAGGCAGGAATCAAATGTGGCTCCTCCCCATACCTCCAAAGAGTAGTAACCAACCTGATCCATTAATTCTGTTATTGGTAATATTTCATCTGTGGTCATTCTTGTTGCTATGAGAGATTGATGTGCATCTCGGAAGGCGGTCTCTGTTATTTGTACTTTTGACATAATTGTTGCCTCCTAGTCAATTCTTTCATTACTATGTAGTAATTATTTTATACTGAATAATAAATCGCCGGAATTAACTACTGCTCCTACTGATATATTTATAGAAGCAATGTTTCCGTCTTGTGGTGGCATAATCTCATTTTCCATCTTCATGGCTTCAAGAATCATTACTACTTGACCTTTTTTTATCATATCACCTTCTTTTACCCGAATATCCAGAATATTGCCGGGCATCGGTGCTTTTACCTGAATTGATCCAACGTGTCCTATTGGGGTTGGTGACGGTTTAACAGCAAGTTCGGAAGAGGCTGTCGGTTTAACAGAAGCAGTAGACGCTGCCGAAGGTTGATCTGTTGTTTGTTGAATTGGGGGCTTTGCGATCACAGACGTTTGTACTGATGAATAATCAACTTCCAGCTCCTCTACCTCTACTTCGTAAGAATTACCATTTATATTTATCTTGAATTTTCGCATGTCATTTCCTCCTTTTTAAACTGAAATCTTTATTTTATAGTATAACTCTTGTTAAATCATACCTTGCTGCACGATTCCAAACAGGTGTTAAGGTGGGTATCGGCTTGATAGAGCGGACAATTAATTTTGTAACTGAACTGTCTAAAGATGCTGCTACTGCTGCAGCTATAACGGCGATAATTTCCTCTGATTGCAGGTCACTGTTTGCACTTGCAATCTCTTCTATCCGGTAACTAAACTTGGTACTATCATTTAACATATAAGGTCACCTCATTTCAAGCTTGAAGAAATATTTTATAATTTATAAAGGTATATTTCCATGTTTCTTTGGTGGTCTGTTCTCCCTTTTACTTTGCAACATTTCCAAGGCACTTATTAAATAAGGCCTGGTAGCTTCTGGTTCGATAACATCATCAATATAGCCACGGGCAGCTGCTCTGTAAGGATTGGCAAATTGTTCTCGGTATTCCTGTATCTTTTCTTGACGTTTGGAAATAGGGTCATCAGCATTTTGGATTTCTTTTCGGAATATGATATTTGCAGCTCCTTCCGGTCCCATAACTGCGATTTCTGCAGTAGGCCATGCGAAGACCAGATCCGTTCCTAAATGTTTACTGCTCATGGCAATATATGCACCGCCATAGGCTTTACGCATAATAACATTGATTTTAGGTACAGTAGATTCGGAATAAGCAAAGAGGAGTTTTGCGCCATGACGAATTATTCCATTATGCTCCTGCTCAACTCCAGGAAGGAAGGCTGGAACATCTGTAAAGGTAACAATTGGTATATTAAAACTATCGCAAAATCGAATAAACCTAGCGGCTTTATCTGAAGCATCAATATCGAGTGCTCCTGCCTTTACTTTAGGCTGATTTGCAATTATACCTACTGGT
>JAAZHD010000064.1 GCA_012510895.1 Clostridiales bacterium | reverse complement strand
GTCATCTGATGACATCCGTTTTGAACAGGCTTTTAGAAGCTTGTGCGCATCCGACCGGTAATCGAGGGAGGGAAAGAAAAATGTGCGGAAGATATCTATTACACACAGATGTGGAGGCAATTCTGGAGCACTACGGGATTATAAAGGGCTGGCAATACAGCAGCTGGGCTCCGGAGGTTTTTCCTTCACATGAAGTGCCCGTTTTGGTAATGCAGAAGGAAAAGGAGTTAAGGCCGATGAAATGGGGCTTTCCTGCCCCCCCGCAAGGGAGGGGACTAATAATTAATTCCCGCGGGGAAACTGTGGATAAAAGGCCCATGTTTAGGAATGCCTTTCATTCCAGGCGCTGCATAGTACCTGCAAGTGCCTTTTATGAATGGTCCGGCCCGAAAGGGAATAAAACAAAATATCAGTTCCGGATTAAGGAGAGGCCGATTTTCTCCCTGGCCGGAATTTATGATGAATATTTTGATAAGGAAGGCAGGCCTTATACGGCTTTTACAATACTTACCATTAATCCCAATCCCATGGTATCTCAGGTCCATGACAGAATGCCGGTGATTCTTCCAAGGGAGCAGGAGGAGATCTGGCTTGACACTGCCCTTAAGGACATTTCCCTTGTTAAGTCCCTCATAAAGCCGTATGATGATGCTGAAATGGAGATGGAAAGGGCCTGACCGGAAGCCGGAGTAACCCTTGACACAGAGCAGCATAAAATATAAGATTATTATGGTGGCAATGCCAAGCATTATACAAAATACAAAAGCGACAGGCAATATGAAAACATATGAAAACTATTTTACATAAGGAGGCCAAGCTATATGAAAGTACAAGGTAAGGTGCTGATAGCGCAGGGCGGCGGCCCGACTGCCGTAATCAATCAGTCTTTGGTTGGCGCTGTTTTGGAAGCGCGGAAGTATCCCCAGATTACCCACGTATATGGGGCACTTAACGGTGTATCCGGTATTATCAATGAAAACTTTCTGGATTTAACACAGGAAACCGAGCATAATCTGAATGTGGTTGCAAATACACCATCTTCTGCTTTAATGTCCACAAGGGACAAACCCGACGAGGCATACTGCAAGCAGATGTTTGAAGTTATGCAGAAGCATAATATAAGGTATTTCTTCTATATCGGCGGAAACGATTCTTCCGATACAGTTCGTATAGTCAGTGAAGAAGCAAAGAGAATCGGCTATGATTTTCGTGCAGTACATATTCCCAAAACTATCGATAACGACTTAATGGTAAATGACCATACGCCAGGTTACGGTTCAGCCGCAAGGTTCGTTGCACAGGCCTTTATGGGAGTTAATCTGGACAACCGTGCTCTTCCCGGAGTATATATTGGTGTTGTAATGGGCAGACACGCAGGCTTCTTGCCAGCTGCATCAGCGATGGCACAGCTGTATCCGGATGACGGTCCCCATCTGATTTATCTGCCAGAACGTCCTTTTGATACGGATAAATTCTTGAAAGACGTTAAGAATGTTTACGACAAATACGGCCGCTGTGTCATAGCCGTATCTGAAGGAATTCAGGATGCTGAAGGAAATCCGATTATCACCAAGCTTACAGGCGAGGTTGAAAAGGATGCTCATGGAAACGTACAGCTGTCCGGTACCGGCGCACTGGGCGATACCTTAAGCCAGTATGTAAAAGATAACCTGAACATTAAGAGGGTTCGCTCCGATACATTCGGCTACCTGCAAAGATCTTTCGCAGGCTGTGTATCTGACGTAGATCAGATTGAAGCCAGAGAGGTCGGAGAAAGGGCAGCACAATTTGCTATTCGCGACAACCTTGATGGTTCAGTGACAATTCACAGGGTTGGCAACTATGCAGTAGATTATCGTCTGACAAATATTAAAGAAATTGCAGCCCTGACCAAGCTTATGCCTGATGAGTTTATTAATGAGGAAGGAAACCATGTTACAGAAGCCTTCCGCTCTTATGTAAGACCCCTTCTGGGTTCCAATATGCCTCAGGTTGGCAGATTGAGGGCTCCCAAGGTTGAAAAACTGGTTAAATAAGATTTAAGATTTGTATTATATAGAATTATAACCGGCAGGCAAAGCCGCAAAGGCTGGTCTGGCGGTTTTTTTTCAGCAGCTCATGCCTGCCAGGAAGCCTGTGGAAAAGGCGATCTGCAGGTTGAATCCTCCGGTATAGGCATCCACATCAATAATTTCGCCGGCAAAATACAAGCCCTGAACTAATTTGGACTCCATGGTGCTGGGATTGATTTCCTTTACTGAAACACCGCCGGATGTGATAATGGCTTCGCTGATGGGACGAAAGCTCTTAACGGTAAACTCAAGGCCTTTAATAAGGGAAACCAATCTTAAGCGTTCTTCTCTGGTGATCTGATGAACCGGCTTTTCAGGAGCTATATCAGACAGCCTTATAATAACAGGAATCAGTTTTTTGGGAAGCAGATCATTTAAGCTGTTTTGGAAAAACTTGCGGCTGTATTTCTGAAAATCCCGTTGTATGCGGGCATCAAGCTGTTCTTCTGATAAAGCAGGCTTCAAATCAATGATTATTCGGTATTTTCCGGGTTCCATATCCCTCATATAGGAACTGGCGGAAAGAATGACCGGCCCCGAAGCACCGTAGTGGGTAAAAACCATTTCTCCGAAATCTTCAAATATTTTTCTGCCTTCCTTGTTTAAAACCTTTATGGATATGTTTTTAAGAGACAGACCCTGAGCCTGTGCCGGCCAGTCTTCTGCAGACTCCAGGGGAACCAGGGAGGGCTTGGGCGGAACAATAGTATGTCCCAAATCCCTGGCAAACCGGTAGCCGTCTCCCGTAGAGCCGGTGGAAGGATATGACAAGCCGCCTGTTGCCAGAATGATTTTGTCACAGGGCAGAATATCTCCGTTTTTTAACTCCACTCCGGTTACCCTGTTTTCTTCCGTTATCAATCTTACCGCTTCTCCGGTTAATCGCTTCACATTATTATTATTCAAATGCTTTTCCAAAGCCTTAATTACATCGGAGGATTTATCGGATACAGGAAAAACACGGTTGCCCCGTTCTACTTTGGTCTTCAGCCCAAGTTGATCAAGAAGCAGCAGCAGATCCTGGTTGGTGAAGGTATAAAAGGCTGTATATAAAAACTTGGGGTTTGTTGGAACGTTTTTGATAAATTCTTCTATATCCGCATTATTTGTGATATTGCAGCGGCCCTTTCCGGTTAAATAAAGTTTTTTTCCCAGTTTCTCATTTTTCTCCAGCAAAGTTACCCGGTGTCCCCGGCTGCCTGCAGCAGCTGCCGCCATCATGCCGGCCGGACCGCCGCCGATAACTATGACCCTGTTAATGCTCATAACCTTACGCCTCTTTTCTTCCTGCACTCTGAATGCTTTCTTTCCATATCATATCATTTCCCTTCTTCATGTCCAGCATTATTATCAGCAGTTTTCACATTATATTTTTTATTCCTGTAAGTCCATGCAACCTGCTGCTCAAGTGGTAATAAATAATGAGTTTATATTGCCTTAGGTAAAAAATTGTAGTATGTTTAATAACAGCGGCATAATTTTCGATGAATAGTTTATTGCGCCTTAAATTATACTAGAAAGCTGTTGATAATACTTGAAACTAAAAGAACTGATTTCCAAAAATATGTTTGTTATTATCCTGATCCTTGTTCTGATTTTTTCAATTCTGCTGCCCCAGGCAGGACAGTTTTTAAAGGAAATTGGCATAAGTTCCGTTCTGACTTTTCTGGCAATGTTCGTTTCAGGTCTTTCTTTGACCCTGGACAATGTAAAGAGCAGCTTCAGGGAGTATAAAGCAATTATTTTTTCATCAGTAATAACTTTTGTGGTTTTTCCTCTTCTGGCATACTTCTTAAATGGCTTAATGTTTCCGGGGAATGAGGATCTTTTCGTAGGAACTGTAATATTATCAACACAAGCCAGTACTATTTCATCTGCCATAGTTCTTACCATGGCTGCCGGAGGGAATGTGTCCCTGGCTATAATTATAACTGTTCTGAATAATTTTCTTTCCGTGTTTATCAGCCCTCTTATAATAAACGGTGTTCTATCTGCTGAAAACCATATATCTCTGAATACCATGGAAATGATATTAAATCTTGTTATGGTTGTGGTTGTGCCCATTATTATTGCTCAAATAATAAAATACATTTTGAAAGACAAGATGAAATACATTAATAAGATACGCAAGCCCATAGCAAATCTGGTGGTTTTGATGTTTGTGGTTATAGGTGCATCCACAGCAGCTCCTCAATTGTCAGGCAATTATCGCATAGTTGCTGAAGTGGTATTATATGCTTTCCTGCTTCATATGTTAATTGCCTCAATAGGGTACATTTATTCCAAAATCGTAAAGCTGAAGACAGATGATATTCCGGCGCTGGTATTTTGCAGTTCGGAGAAAACCATGACATCCTCGATTTTAATATGGAATAATTATTTTCCATCTTATACACTGGCGCCCATACTT
>JAAZHD010000565.1 GCA_012510895.1 Clostridiales bacterium | reverse complement strand
ACCTTCTGGGCAGAAAGTACCCCTGTTTTATCCGTTATATTCATGGTTCTGATGCCTGTTCCGCCCCTCCGCTGAATTCGGTATTCGCTTTCATGAGTCCGTTTTCCAAAACCGTTCTCGCTTATGGTCAGAATGTCAGCATCCGATATAATTCTTTCCATATCAATGACATAATCATCTTCCTGCAGATCCATGCTCTTAACACCCATGGCCGTTCTTCCCATAGGCCTTACATCTTTTTCGTGATAGCGTATGGCCAATCCTTTTCTGGAAGCCATAATTATTTCCTGATTTCCGTCCGTGAGAATAACGCGGATCAGCTCGTCTCCTTCCTGGAGTTTTATGGCTATAAGGCCGCCTTTTCGTATATTTGCAAATTCCTTTATTGTAGTTTTCTTCACAAGGCCGTTTCGTGTGGCCATGAACAAGTAAAGGTCTTTTTCAAACTGCTCTTCCTTAACCGGAATAAAGGCCTCTATTTTTTCACCCGAATCCAATTCCAGCAGATTAACGATTGCTATTCCCCTGCCCTGACGGCCGGCTTCAGGAATCTCATACGCCTTAAGCTCATATACCTTGCCTTTTGAGGAGAAGAACAACAGCCTGTCATGGGTGGATGTAACAAATAAATCCACTACAAAGTCTTCCTCCCGGGTCTGCAGCCCGGTAATGCCTCTTCCTCCCCTGTTCTGACTTCGGTAAGTGTTCAGGGGTATTCGCTTTACATACCCGTAATGAGTCAGAGTTATGACCACATCATGTTCGTCTATCAGGTCTTCTATGTAAATTTCCCCTTCAGAAGCCACGATTTCAGTTCGTCTGGGATCATCATATTTCCTCTTTATTTCAAGGAGCTCCTCTTTAATAATGCTGAGAAGCAGCGATTCATTTGCAAGAATATCCCTGTAATACTGAATGTTCTTCTGTACTTCAGCATATTCTTCTTCAATTTTTTCTCTTTCCAATCCGGTTAATCTCTGCAGGCGCATATCCAATATGGCCTGGGCCTGTTTTTCTGACAGTTTAAAATTAGTCATAAGCCCTTCTTTGGCTTCCTGGGTTGTCCGGGAACCGCGAATCAAGCGGATCACCGCATCAATATTATCGAGGGCGATTAATAAACCTTCCAGAATATGAGCCCTTGCTTCTGCCCGGGCCAGATCATACCTGGTCCGCCTGGTAACAACATCTTTCTGATGATTTATATAGTGAACAAGCATTTCCTTAAGATTTAAAACTTTCGGCTCATTGTTTACAAGCGCCAGCATTATGATGCCAAAAGTATCCTGCAGCTGCGTATGCTTAAAGAGATAATTAAGTACGATCTTGGGGTTCACATCTCTTTTTAGTTCTATTACAATGGACATTCCGTTTCTGTCAGATTCATCCCTTATATCAGAAATGCCCTCCAGTCTTTTTTCCTTAACCAGGTCTGCAATTTTTTCTATAAGCCTTGCCTTATTAACCTGATAGGGAATCTCAGTTACGACAATACGCGACCGGTTTCCTGACATTTGCTGAATTTCCGTTCTTGCCCTTACAGTAATCCTTCCCCTGCCTGTTCTGTAAGCTTCATGGATTCCTGATCTTCCTAAAATCAAAGCGCCGGTAGGAAAATCAGGGCCTTTGATAACATTGATAAGATCTTCAACACCTGCGTCAGGATTGTCAATAAGCATAACAGTTCCGTCTATAACCTCACCTAGGTTATGGGGCGGAATATTTGTCGCCATTCCTACGGCAATGCCTGAAGATCCGTTGATCAGGAGATTGGGAAACCTGGAAGGCAAAACAGTGGGTTCTTTTAGGGATTCATCGAAGTTGGGCATAAAATCAACTGTTTCTTTTCCGATATCCGCCAGCATCTCCGTTGTGATTTTTGCCATCCTGGCTTCCGTATATCGCATGGCAGCAGGTTCATCCCCGTCAACGGATCCAAAATTTCCATGGCCGTCTATTAATGGAATCCGAATGGAAAAGTCCTGCGCCATACGAACCATTGCATCGTATACAGCGCTTTCTCCATGGGGATGATACTTACCCAAAACGTCCCCGACAATTCTGGCAGACTTCCGGTAAGGCTTATCCGGCGTCATGCCCTGTTCATACATGGAGTACAGTATTCTTCTGTGTACAGGTTTTAAGCCGTCCCTTACATCCGGAAGAGCCCTTCCCACAATTACACTCATGGCATAATCTATATAAGAAATTTTCATTTCCTCTTCAAGGTCAACTTCTATTATTCTTTCGTTTAAAGAATCCATATTTTTGATTCTCCTTTATATCTCCAAATTATATATCCAGATTCTTAACCATTCTTGCATTCATTTCAATAAACTGCCGTCTGGGCTCTACCTTATCGCCCATCAGAATATTAAAGGTTTCATCGGCAGACATGGCATCTTCCAGCTCTACCTTAAGAATGGTCCGGGTTTCAGGATTCATGGTTGTATCCCAAAGCTGTTCCGGGTTCATTTCACCCAAACCTTTATACCTCTGCAGCTCAACCCCGTCCCGTCCGATTCTGTTCAGGAGCTCATCCAGTTCCTTATCGCTGTATGCATAAGTAATTTCCTTATTTTTGGTTACCTT
>JAAZHD010000564.1 GCA_012510895.1 Clostridiales bacterium | reverse complement strand
ATATAAAGCAGTATGTGAATGAAAGAAAGACCCTTCTGGAATATGAGGAACTGCCTGTTGAGACCTATGTCGGCCATACCAGGGCTTTCTTAAAGGTACAGGACGGCTGTGACCAGTTCTGCTCCTATTGCATAATACCCTATGCCAGGGGTCCTGTACGAAGCAGGGATATAAATGATGTGATCAAAGAGACGAGAAGTTTTGCATCGAACGGTTTTAAGGAAATAGTACTGACCGGTATACATCTTACCTCTTATAACGACACAAAGAATAATGTGGATTTGTCCGGTCTGATAAAAGCCATACACGATATTGAGGGAATCGAAAGGATACGTTTAGGTTCGCTGGAACCGATGCACCTTACCCATGGATTTATCGATGAGATCAAGGATCTGCCCAAACTGTGCCCGCATTTTCATATTTCATTGCAAAGCGGCTGCGAAGAAACTCTGAAAAGGATGAACCGGAAATATACACCGGAGGATTACAGGGAAATAGTTGAACTGATACGGGAAAGGATACCCGATGTAACCTTTACCACTGATGTGATGGTGGGATTTCCCGGGGAAACCGATGAAGAATTTGCCCGTTCCTACGAGTTCTGCAAGGAAATAGGCTTTTTATGGATACATGTATTTAAATATTCGCCCCGAAAAGGCACTGCTGCCGCAAAGTTTCCTGACCAGGTCCAGCCTGGCATAAAGGAAAAGCGAAGCAAACAGCTTATCCAACTGGCCCGTCAAATGAGGAATAACGTGTTCGAGCAGTTCCTTGGGCGCCAGGCCGACATTATCCTGGAGCAGGAAATCGAAGGCAGCCCCGGTGACATGGAAGGTTTGACACCAAACTATATCCCCGTTGCAGTCAAGATGGATAATATCAAATCCGGGGAAATAATCCGTGTACGCCTTGATTCGATCGAGGGGGAACGCATGAGAGGAACAGCATCTTATATTACGGTTTGATTATATAACTTGATTTAAAAGGTGGTATATATTAATATTAGAATATACCTAAAATTCGGATGATGTTCGAATAGGAAGCGGGTGCGTTATGAATTCAGGTACGATGAAATTTGATTTTAATAAGGATAAATCAGATCAGGCCCGTGAGATTATGTTTGCTGTTTACGAGGCTTTGCAGGAAAAGGGGTATAATCCTATAAGTCAAATTGTGGGTTATATTTTGTCAGGCGATCCTACATATATAACCAGCCATAAGAATGCCAGGATCCTTATAAGGAAAATTGAGAGGGATGAGCTGCTGGAAGAGATCGTACGGTTCTATTTGAGAGATGAATAGACAATATATCAGGCGCCCGATGGGCGCTTTTTTAATCCCCATTGTCATTCTTAACTTTAAGTAACTTAAAACATCAGGAGATGAACTATGGAATACAGGGAACTGGGACATACAGGCCTTATGGTTTCGAGACTTTGTTTCGGAGGGTTGGTAATTGGCCCTTTACAAAAGGATATGAGCGTTGAGGAGGGAGGAGAAGTTATTGCCGAAGCCTTACGGCTTGGCGTCAACTTTATTGATACCGCCGACTTGTACGATACTTACCGGCATATTAAGAGAGCCATGGATATAACCGGGTTCAGGCCGGT
>JAAZHD010000563.1 GCA_012510895.1 Clostridiales bacterium | reverse complement strand
GAACGGGGAATACAAGATTACCAGGTATCCATTTTAAATTTTTAGCCAGAAAAACCATACCAAGAGCTGTAATAATAAGACCGTTTGCGGCAGAACCGGCACGCTTCACAATAAGACCCAACCCGATAAAAATGATAAGCAACGGCCACCAGGACCATAGACTGTCAAATACATTAAAATAGCTGTTAAGTATAATAGCTGCACCTATAAGAATCAGTAACAAGCCAAGCAAAATACGATTGCTCACTACAGATCACCTGCCATCCATTTTTTGCAATTATATCATTTAAATACCGGGATTTCAAACACATATATATTCTACTTGTTCCATTCTGCTTTTATTAAATTTGCAAGCAGAAAATAAACAAGAGCTCCCAGCAGTATTGATATAAACAGCGACAGGTTTGCATTCAAAGTGTACTTAAGTCTTTCTAAGCTGAACATTGCAAAAGCCCCCATAACAATAGAAGCAATCAATATTTTAAATATAGAAATACATAAACTCCTTATTCCCAGTGGACCTATCTTTTTTCTTAAACTTAAAAGCAATAGTCCTGCGCAAAAAATAGAAGATATGCTGGAGGCCAAAGCCAGCCCTCCGATTCCCATATACTTTGACAAAATTATATTCAGAACTATATTGACAGTGAGAGCAAAAGCGGCATTTATCATAGGCGTTCTGGTATCGTGCAGGGAAAAAAAGATCCTGGCAAGTATATCCCTAACGCCCATACCAACAATACCTATTGAATAAAAGAATAGAGCACTGGATGTCAGACCTGCGGCAGCAGAGTCAAATGCCCCTCTGCCAAAAAGCATTTTTACTATAGGCTCCGCCAGTATCATGGCTCCTATGGAGGCCGGTATTATTAAAAAACATATGTTATTGACAGCTTTTGAAAGAATGAGATTGACCGATTCCAGGTTATTCTCAGCCGCAAATTTAGCCGCCTTTGGAAAAAACACGGCAATAACGGAAGAAGCAAATATCCCTTCAACAAAGGACACCAGCCTGTTAGAGTATTCCAAAGCAGTTATGCCTCCAACAGCAATCCTGGATGCAATGGTCCTGTCTACCAGCATATTAATCTGATTAATTGAAGTTCCGAGAATTATAGGAATGGATAAAGAAACCATTTCCCTAACATGCCTGTTCTTTATATCGATATTAAAACTATGCCTGTAGCCTGCCTTATATACAAATATTAATACAAGAATAATCTCAGATATAACCCCAAAGATTCTACTTAAAGGAAGCAGCATCAGGTTTTTATACCAACTTAATACTATAGCAGTTATAATGATAATATTTAAGGGCAGGCCGACAAGGGCAGGTACAATGTAGTTTTCATTCATCTGAAGGTAACTGTTGAATATATATAATGCACCTGTAAAGTATATGCCAAACAGAGTTATTTTTGTAAAGCGTACTGCCAGAGCCAGTGTCTCACCCTTAAACCCGGAAGCAAAAAGCCGGACTGCAGGTTCTGTAAAGATAAGCCCCGCTGCAACTATTATTGTGCATACAACAGCTAATAAATTGATTAAATTGCTGGTGAACTTATTTCCCGATTCCCAGCCTTGTTCGGCAACTATACGGTTATACATGGGTATATATCCCGGCGACAAACCGGTACCAATGATGCCGAATATTATACTTGGGATTGTCAGCGATACCAGAAAAACATCACTGATATGGGAGGCACCGTAATAGTACGACAAGGTTATATCCCTGATAAACCCAACTATTTTTGACACTATGGTTAAAAGCATTATCGTAACCACTGTTTTGCTAATGCTGTTCTTTATATCAGCAACCCTGCCGGACTTGTCAATTTCAGATATCCTTTTTATCAGCCTTTTGTACTGTATAAAGTGCTGAAGCCTCCTGCTCCTGCTTAAGCGGCTCCACCTGGCTGCCCAGAAGTTGAGAAAGAAAATCTTTATATAGTCAACTCTGTATTCCTCATTAAACTCCAAATCAAATATTTTAAACAGGGTTTTCAGACTGCTGTCATACATGCCTGCCAGGTAATTGCTTAAATAATAAAAATTATCTTTCATTAAAGCTTGTTCAGTAATCAGCCAGAAAATATCATAGAAAAATACGAACCGGTCAGTAAACTCCCAGTCTATATATTTTATCCCCTGCTCATTTCTTTCCCTAAGCAAAATATTCGGCGTCCATAAGTCACCATGCAGCTGAAGGAAGGGAAATCGGGTTGTAAGCAGGCTGTGGTCAATGCTTTTTAAAAGTCCCATGCCTATTCTGTCTTTTGCATCCAACTTGGAAATCAGCCATAACGGGCTCCTGGAGGTATAATTATTATGGCATTTCATTTCATTGAAAAGACAATTATAGCGCTTGAATACATCATTTATAACATAGGAGCAGTCATCATCCGACCATTGCCTTACAGGCTTGGCCATAACAAGCTCTTCCGCCATAAACAGTTTATGGTTATTGTAATCCAGTAATTCCGGCAGCGGAAAAAACCGTCTGAAATATGAATAGTTTTTAATCGTTGTGTTATAT
>JAAZHD010000562.1 GCA_012510895.1 Clostridiales bacterium | reverse complement strand
GTCACAGTCGTGATCCTTTAAATACTGCATCTGAATATCATGCTCAACGCCTTCAGCAATTGCATAGTGTCCCAGCTTATGTGCCATCGAAATAATATCACAGGTTATAACTGTGTTTTTGTCAGCATCCAGTAGTTTATCAACAAAATATTTATCAATTTTCATACAGTCAGCATTTATTTCTTTTTCCCTGGCCAAAGAGGAATAACCGGTGCCAAAGTCATCTATGGCTATGCTAATCCCTGCTTTTCTAAGGTCCCGTATTATTTGATTTATCCGATCACAATCATAAGCAAATACCGATTCAGTAATCTCAATGCCTAAGTGCTTCAGATCAACCTTTAACTCATCAGCTAATTGAAACAGCCTGTTTGTAAAGTCCGGATGGAGCAGTTGAATAACAGATATATTTATTGATACCCTGGTCTCGTCATATCCACGTTCTTTAAGCCTGTTTAAAAAACAGAATGCTTTGAGCATGATCTTTTCTCCAATTGGATGTATGAGCTTTGTTTTCTCGGCGATGGGAATGAACTCCAGAGGCGATACCAGGCCGAATTTGTCCGTCTTTATTCTGGCCAGCGCCTCAAAACCGAAAATTGAACCGCATCTTAATTTCATTATTGGCTGATACTGCAAAAACATTTCATCATTAACATGATCATCCGATGCTATAAGGCTTAGAATTTTTACGATATCTCTTTCACGGTTAACCGAAGCTTCCAGGCTTTTATCATAATAACAGACCTGAATGTCCTTTCCAAACAAACCAATATATCTTTCTGAAGCTATCAGAAACTTTCTTAAAAGCAAATCTATATTGCTTTCCTTTGTGTCCTTATTGATTTCCAGAATTCCGATTCCGCAGCCTATCCTTTCAGTTATCAATAAGGATTCCAGGGTTTTTACAATAGTATTGCTGAAATCAATAAGCTCCTTTTGGCCTTTGTAATCGGAAAGATAGAAGATAAAGCGATTTTCTCTTGGATAGAACAAAGTACGATTTTCATTGCAATGCATACTTAAGGCCTCAGCTGTTTTCTTTATCAGGTTCTGAGTATACTGGTATCCATAATCGACTGCCAAAAGCTGAGCCATGCTTAAGTTAATACCAATAAGTGCTTTTTTGGTATCTTTCTTGAGTTTAAGATTTTTTCAAGTAAAGTGACCAGATATTCACGGTTATAGAGTCCTGTCCACTTATCAAAAAATATCTGCTTATTAAGATGCTGTTCCAGTGTCTGTTCGGCATTAAAAAGTGAAATGTGAACATCAATTTTGGCTTTTAATAAATCCAAGTTTATTGGTTTTGGGATATAATCCACGGCCCCTGATTTAGGATCTTGACCGCAATATCGGGGTTATCATTATCAGTCAATGCTATGATGCGGGGTTTTGTTAGTCTTCGGTCCTTAACAGAAATCTCCGGAAAAAGAAGCCCGTCCATATCATGCATATTAATATCAAGAATGAGCAAGTGGATCTCATGCTCCTTAAGTATACGCACGGCTTCCATACTGCTGCCGGCACTTAATATGTTATACTCCTTCAGTTTGTTTTTAATGCTCAATCTGTCAGATGCTGAGCCGTCAACAACCAAAATCTTGACCGGCATTATTATACCCCCTTATATTTACAATGCTGATTATTCTGGCAGTTTTACAAGGCAGCAGCTCGTTGTTTATTGAAATAACAGCGCCATGAACATAAGACGATTCTTCTCTCAATAAGAGGCAACTGCATTTGCCGCTATATGAGGCTGTCCTAATCTGCCCATGGGAACTGCTTCGGACATTTGTTCAACAGCTTCTTCAGTGTATGTTTTTGCC
>JAAZHD010000561.1 GCA_012510895.1 Clostridiales bacterium | reverse complement strand
GTAGTAAGAGGATCTATTATTAAACATAAGAAATTTAAGAGAAAAGTCGACATATTATTTGTAGATGATTTATATCAAACCGGAACAACAATAAAAAGAGGTTTGCAATGTTTTGAGTAAAGATAGAAATGTTAATAATATATATGTGTTAACTATGACGAAGACTAAAGGGTGATTGTTATGAAAGTATTTATTGCAGGGCCCAGATCTGTAACCAAGCTTAACCCCATAGTAATAAAGAAGTTGGATAATATCATGATGAAAAAGTATAAAATCTTGGTTGGAGACGCAAATGGTGCGGATAAAGCAGTTCAGAAATATTGCAGTGAACAGGGGTATAATAACGTTGTCGTTTATTCAACAGGGGAACGAACCCGTAACAACATAGGAAATTGGGAAAAGATTAACGTTTCAGCCCCTAAAGGATTAAAGGGATTTGATTTTTATGCAGTTAAGGACAAACAGATGGCAAAAGATGCAGATTACGGGTTTATGATATGGAACGGGAGGAGTAAAGGTACATTTAATAATTTAATAAATCTCGTTAAATTTAATAAGACAGCTTTATTATTTTTAACTACGAATAATAAGTATTACAAAATAAAAGACATGGATGATATTAACAAGTTAACCAAACTGGTAAATAATTATGAGATTGATCAATTTCTTATAAACAGGATTAATAGTGATGAACAGCTTATATTGGAATTATAAAATGACAGATTTAGAAGGTGATTCATGCTGATAAATCATAGAAAATATACTCGATTTGCTTTGGTAATAGCAGCACTGCTTTTTTTAACCGGTGTCTTTTTTATTATACTCATAGCTGCCAATGAAAGCCTTCCACTGGAAGAAAGGGCAGATGATATCAGCATTGAAGACATAAAAAACAAGATAGTTTATGAAGCTTTCAGACAAGTCATAAGCAGCATGAAACCGGAAGTGGCAATTGTCCTGAGCCGGGAAGAGATCAGTCAGCTTGTCAGCTATTCACTGGAAGAATATATGGAAGATAATCCTGAGATTATTATATATGCATATAAGGGTGAAATTACAGGAAACAGTCTTGTAATCCGTATAGACAGTAAATTATTTCAAGTCCTGCCGGTTCAATATGTTTTGGAATTCATGCCGGTCATTAATAACAACTGTTTGGGAGCGACTTTGATCAGCGCAAATATAGGAAAACTGCCCATTTCTAAAGATCTCGTAATGAAAAAAATGAGAATTAACAACAAAAATGTCCTTATAAATAAGGAAACATACAGCATATCTTTTGTGAATACGCTGCCGGAGCATATTATATTTACCGATTTTAAACTAAAGGATGAAGCAGCATATATACAGGCTTATTTATCAATAAAAGATATTAATGATTTAATTAAGCTGGTGCAGACGGTACTGCCGGAAGACATAAAGGAGCTGTTAACCGAACTTATCACGGACAAGATAGGGGATTTCATTGATAATATTCTTAAATAAATGTAAAATGTAATAAATGATACGCAGAAAGGATATTTGTGAGTCTTAGACTCTGAAGCACGCTCATGATGTATACTAAGGTGAAGACCAGGAAGAGTAAATTTAGAAAGCTCATTTCTGCCATACTGATAGTAGCCATATCGGGCATGGTTTATATTTTATCCATGGGCCAGATTCTGACCAGGGAAGATGAACTAAAAAAAGCTGATGTCATTGTAGTTCTCTTGGGAAGCATTCCTGATAGAATCCTGCAGGCTGTAGACCTTTATAAGGATGGATACGGGGATAAAATTATTAAGGTAGAAACCGAAAAGATAGGAAATGAAGTTTTAATAGAAAAAAACGTGAACGTGGCCTTGCAGGAGGAAATAAATGAGGCCATTGCCCTTCAGCTGGGCGTGCCGGAAGAAGATATTATAATACTTGAGGGCAATGCAAAAAGCACCCAGGATGAAGCCGTTAAAATAAGAGATTTCCTGAGCAGTAAGCCGGAAATCTCTTCCATAATGCTTGTAACTTCAAAGAGCCATTCCTTCAGGGCGGCTGCTATATTTGAAAAAGCCCTTGCTAAGTTGGACAAAGAAGTCAGGGTTATATCTTATCCTACAAAATACGATCCTTTTGACCCGGGGAAATGGTACCAGGACCGAAATCAGATAGAGCAGGTTATCTTTGAAACCATTAAGCTTCTTAATTTCTATCTTCGTGAACAGTTTTGGTTATAACCGAGGCTGCTCGCATGCAAGTGCTTATACATGGCAGCTTTTGCAGGACTTTCTTTTTAAGGGCATAAGGCTTAATAATATGTGATAAAGGCATCCGTGAAGCCTGCCTCTTTAGCCCTGGCCAGCTGGGCTTCAGCATTGGCCTTAATTGCATAAGCACCGATTTGAACCCGGTAGAGCTTCCTTTCCTCCGGCGGTTTTTGAGTCAAAAGCTTTTTTACATCCGTCCGGAAATTCATCATGCTCTTTCCGTGCTTGGCAAACCAGTTTATGGGGTCGCTGTGGTTGCTGGCAATCCCTCTCTGATATCCTTCGTAATGTCCTATAATGC
>JAAZHD010000560.1 GCA_012510895.1 Clostridiales bacterium | reverse complement strand
GGACACAGACAGGGATAACTTTATGTCTGCCATAGAAGCAAAGGAATATGGTTTGATTGATGAAGTAATTACTACCCGCAAATAGCTGATAAGTAAGAGGTGACAAGATGGCGAAATACGAGGATAAGAAGCAACTAAAATGCTCTTTTTGTGGGAAGACACAAGATCAGGTGAGGAGACTGGTTGCCGGTCCGGGTGTTTATATCTGTGATGAATGTATCGAACTATGCCAGGAGATTATTGAAGAAGAGTTTGAAGATGCATCTGAATTAGAATTAAAAGATATTCCAAAACCTGTAGAAATTAAGCAAGCATTGGATCAATATGTTGTTGGTCAAGAAAGAGCCAAAAAATCCCTGGCAGTTGCTGTTTACAATCATTATAAGCGTATCAACAGTGATGTTAAAAATTCAGATGATGTAGAACTGCAAAAAAGCAATATAATTATGTTAGGTCCTACAGGTTCCGGTAAGACTTTATTGGCGCAGACACTAGCTAGAATCTTGAATGTGCCTTTTGCAGTAGCTGATGCTACAGCTTTAACAGAAGCCGGTTATGTAGGTGAAGACGTAGAAAATATTCTCTTGAAGCTGATTCAGGCAGCAGATTATGATGTAGAAAAAGCTGAGAAGGGTATAATATATATAGATGAAATAGATAAAATAGCAAGGAAATCAGAGAATCCTTCTATTACCAGAGATGTATCCGGTGAAGGTGTACAGCAGGCATTGCTTAAGATATTGGAAGGAACTGTAGCCAGTGTTCCACCGCAGGGTGGGCGCAAACATCCTCATCAGGAATTTATTCAAATTGACACCACTAATATTTTATTTATTTGCGGTGGTGCTTTTGACGGAATTGACAAAATAATTCAAAAACGCACTGGCAATCAATCAATTGGTTTTGGGGCAAATATACGAAGCAAAAATAGTGGGGATATTGGTGAGATATTAAGGAACATATTACCTGAGGATTTATTGGCGTATGGTTTGATTACAGAGTTTGTAGGACGTCTGCCAATAATTGCTACACTTGATTCCTTGGATGAAGAAGCTCTGATCAGGATTCTCATAGAACCTAAGAATGCTTTAATTAAACAATATCAAAAGCTTTTTGAGATGGATAATGTGCTTTTGGAGTTTGATGATGAGGCACTCAGAGTCATCGCTAAAATGGCCATTGAGCGCAAAACAGGAGCTCGGGGGCTTCGATCCATTCTTGAGGATATCATGCTGAATGTAATGTATGATATTCCTTCGCGAGAAGATGTTGAAAAGTGTATTATAACGAAAGATACAATTGTAAATGGACAGGACCCAATGTTAATCATTGGTGAAGGACAGAGAACAAAGAAACCTGCAAAAAAGTCCAGAGAGAAAAAAGAAACAGCCTCCTAGTTTAGAAAGATCTGTAACTAAAAGGGCAAACGAAAAATCGTTTGCTCTTTTTACTACTGTTAGATAAGCAAGATTTGGATAAAAACTTTCCCGCTGCAGCATAATACCTTTAGAAACTTAGAGCAAGGCGTGTGGCCGGAAAGGCAGGTAACAAATCTGTGAGCGAAACCATCATGATAATTCAATTATTTTTTACCATTGTAATAGGATTATATTTCTTTAATCTCCTTAGAGGGCAACAAGGGAACAAGTCGGCAATAGAAAAAGAATCTAGGATAGAAATGGAGAAATTGCAAAGGATGCGGGAAATTTCCTTGAGCGAGCCTCTATCGGAGAAAACCAGGCCAGCAAGTTTTGAGGATATAATAGGCCAAGAGAATGGTATTAGGGCATTAAGAGCTGCATTGTGCGGGCCTAATCCACAACATATTATAATTTATGGTCCTCCGGGCGTGGGCAAAACATGTGCTGCCAGACTGGTATTGGAGGAAGCAAAGAAAAGTGGACATTCGCCTTTTAAAATGAATGCTAAATTTATAGAAGTTGATGCAACTTCTGTTAGATTTGATGAACGAAGCATTGCCGATCCTTTAATCGGATCAGTGCATGATCCGATTTATCAGGGAGCTGGTGCTATGGGAGCAGCAGGAATACCTCAGCCAAAACCTGGAGCAGTCACCAAAGCCCATGGCGGCATTCTATTTTTGGATGAAATTGGTGAATTACATCCTATCCAGATGAATAAACTTCTGAAAATCCTGGAAGATCGCAAAGTGTATTTGGAAAGCGCATATTATAATTCGCAAGATAAGAATATTCCGCGGCATATACATGATATTTTTCAGAATGGCCTTCCTGCAGATTTCAGATTGGTAGGCGCTACTACTAGGAGCCCGTCTGAAATACCTCCTGCGATACGTTCACGTTGCCTGGAAATAT
>JAAZHD010000559.1 GCA_012510895.1 Clostridiales bacterium | reverse complement strand
TGGATGCACAGGCCGCAGCCCTTGCACCGATCTTCCCTGAATGTAACATTAGCCATATGTAACTCCTCTACATTCAATGATTTCTTGCACAACTTTATATATTATAGCACTTATTAATGGAATTTGAAAAGGAAAGGTAGTTTTTTGATTTTGGGCTTCATTAGCATATCCAAAATTAGGTTTTTTTAATAATATCTATATCCTCCAACGATTATTGGCTAGATCCTCAACTTGATCAATACTTTGCTTAGGAATAGCAATACATAATAATGCACTATCGCTCCTCAGCGTTGCTCAAATTATATTGAAGAACATCCGTAATCAATGTTAGTAAACAGAAAACTGCTCAGGTTTAAACTTCAAAACTCTATTTATTATATCATCCTTAGTTTTTCGGTTATATAGCCAACGTTCCTTCCAAAATCCAACTAAGTCTTTCAATGGATAGTCATAATAGTCTGGCTTATGAGCGCGTCCATTTAAGAATTCTAACGTATTTTTCGCCAATGGAACAAAGTAAATCTTTCGTCGAAAAGAATGATTAAGCAAGATATCGGTGTTAAATCCAAGAATATCTCCGGCTTCTCTGATTACCCTCATCTTCCAACTCGGCCCATCACCAAATTTGTTTCCGATTATAATCCCTTTATCATGTAACATATTTCGCATAAACCGGAGTGTCTCATCCGATAAATGAAGAGTTCCAAAGCCTCTTGTATCACCAATCGGCTGGTATAGTAGCTTTCCTTGGTATTTTATTCTGTTGTATTGAGAGCTTCTTCCATATAGACTCGTAGTAAAAATACCAACCAAGTCATTTGCTTTGCGTTTATCAATTAATGTAATACTATTTTCGTACTTTTCTCTATAAATCTTCCTAATCTCATTAGAAGCTAAAATATACGCAATAAGCTTACCTCCTAGTAACATATTATAAGGAGGAACTGCGCCAAGAACATAAGCGTCCATCAGGTAAACTAAATTTTTAGTCCTTGTTTCCTTATCCCACCCAATGAAATCGTCTCTTTCAGGAATATGAATTATTGGGCTACCAAGTGCAGCGATCCCTATAACTGGTTGATTCTTTACAGCAGCGTCTCTTATAATCAATTTGATTCTTCGACCGACATACTCACTATAAGGCGATGACCAATAATAACGAATTATTCGAAACAGATCATGCTGCTTTTGGGTTTTACAAACTTCAATGATTGGCTTAATTTCTGACTGGAGTACATCGTATCCATTTGCCAGATTCTCTCTTGCAAAGTCAATATGTTTTTCTATCCAAATCTTGTTTTGTGTAATAATTTCATTCCTTCGAATTGACATAGATTGTCTTATTGTCTCTTTATCATAGTTGGAAGGAGGCAAGACTTCCACCTTATTTTTTTGAATATCTACAAACCAGTTCAATCGGAGTAAATCTCGAAGGATAAGGAATCTTACCTGTTCTTCAATAGGTTTATCGGCAATATCCAACTCGATATACTTCTCTGATGCCTTTTGCATT
>JAAZHD010000558.1 GCA_012510895.1 Clostridiales bacterium | reverse complement strand
TATGATACTTTCGGTTTTCCTTTGGAATTCACTCAGGAATTGGCAAAGGAGAATGGATATGAGGTAGATGTTAAGGGATTCGAAGAAAGCTTCCGGAAACACCAGGAAGTATCTTCATCAGGAGCTGCTCAAAGATTTAAAGGCGGCCTGGCGGATCATAAAGAAGAAACCACTAAGCTTCATACAGCAACACATCTGCTTCACACCGCTCTTAGAAAACTACTGGGCGATAGTGTCGAGCAGCGCGGCAGCAATATTACAGCTGAACGTCTTAGGTTTGATTTTTCCTTCCCAAGAAAGTTAACAAAAGAAGAGCTTGATGAGGTTGAAAGAATAGTAAATGAAGTTATTGATCAGGATCTTGAGGTTAAATGCGAAGAGATGACTGTGGAAGAAGCACAAAAAGCAGGAGCGATTGGTCTTTTCGAATCCAAGTATGGAGAAAAAGTTAAGGTTTATTCCATTGGTGACTTTTCCAAAGAAATATGCGGGGGTCCCCATGTTAGCCGAACCGGAGAGCTAGGTAAGTTTAAAATTAAAAAAGAAGGCAGCTCCTCTGCAGGTGTCCGCAGAATCAGAGCAGTTTTAATAGATGAATAAGCTGTATATGTTAAAAGTGCTTCGATACCCGGTGATAATATAATCAAAAACTGATATAGAATAAGGAGAATAATGATGAATAGAGACATGAAGGGTCTTGCACATATCGGCATATATACTGATGACATTGAAAAATCAATGAAGTTTTACACAGATATATTAGGGTTTGATTGGATGGATAAAAGAGATGTTCCTGTTGAGGGAGGCACCATGCAACTTGGCTTTGTAAGCGCCGGAAATCTGGTTATCGAATTGATTCAACCCGTTGATACTTCGGTTATAAAGGAAAGAAAAGCCGGTATTGTAGATCATATAGCTATTGAAGTAGAAGATATTGACGATGTAATCATCAAGCTGAAAGAAAAAAATCTGATGTTCAATTCAGAAGAAAAAAAGGAGAACCCTTATCTTTTTGATGGTATCAGCAATATTTTTTTTGATGGGCCGAATGGAGAGAGACTGGAGCTTTTTCAGTATAATAAATAGAATATGAGTAGGTTCTTTAGACCCGTGAAAGGAATGCTGTTATGGCAAGGCAGGTTTATGTAGCTGAAAATGCAGGTTTTTGCTTTGGTGTTCAACGGGCGGTAAATACAACTTTGTATGAAAACCAAAAAAAATCATCGAAAGTATTTACTTTAGGTCCTTTGATTCATAATGATGATGTTGTAAAAAATCTGGCTGAACAAGGAATATCTCAAATCAGTACCGAGGATATAGAGAGATTAGGGCCGGAAGATGCCTTGGTTATACGTTCTCATGGGGTGACTCCTGAAATATTTGAAAGAATCATGAAGACCGGAGCAAAAATTATCGATGCTACTTGCCCCTATGTTGCTAGCATCCAACGTAAAGCCAGAAAATATTATGAGGAAGGATATCAAATTGTTATTGTCGGAGATCCGAATCATCCGGAGGTCATAGGTATTAATGGCTGTTGTAATAATACAGCTATAATCACCAGGAATGGAGATGAATTAAATAATCTGCCTGACCGAGTCTGTATTCTTTCACAGACTACGGAAAGACAATCGAATTTTGAAAAAACTCGGGAGATTGTGTCTAAAAAGTGTAAAGATATGCTGGCCTTTAATACTATATGCAGTGCTACTAGGGAAAGACAGGATAGTGCAGAACAGATTTCGAAAACCGTGGACTTAATGATAGTAATTGGGGGCAGGCACAGTTCCAATACAAAAAAACTATATGAAGTTTGCAGTGCAAATTGTAAAACTCTTCTAATAGAGAATAAACAAGAGCTGCCTGACTGGGTAAGGACTGATTTGCAGCTGGAAAGAATAGGAGTGACCGCGGGTGCCTCTACTCCGGATTGGATCATCGATGAGATTGTAGACATAATTTCCTTAATAGCAGATGATCGTGTCATACAGGAGGAGTCTGATTGAAGAGAGCTAAAACACGAAAAATACATATTGCTAATATTGCTATTGGTGGAGATGCACCTATAACTGTACAATCCATGACCAATACTGATACAAGAGATATAAAATCCACTGTTTCCCAGATTCACAGGTTGGAAGAGGCCGGGTGTGACATTGTACGCTGCACAGTGCCTGATAAAGAAGCTGCTGAAGCATTAGCCAGAATTATACCTCAGATTCACATACCATTGGTTGCGGATATTCATTTCGATTACAGACTTGCCCTTGCATCAATTGAAGCAGGTGTGGCGAAACTGCGTATAAATCCAGGCAACATCGGAAAAAAGGAAAACGTTAAAGCTGTAGTTGAAGCTGCAGAAGATAAAGGTGTTCCCATCCGCATTGGTGTTAATTCCGGTTCACTGAGTAGAGACATTTTGCAGAAGTATGGGGGTGTCTGTCCTGAAGCATTGGTTGAAAGTGCGATGCGTCATGTTGAGATACTGGAAGAATTAAATTTTAAAGATATTCTTATATCTGTAAAATCCTCTGATGTCCAGGAAATGATCGAGAGCTATCGCCTAATTTCACAAAAGGTGGATTATCCCCTTCATATAGGTGTAACGGAATCTGGTACTGTGAAAAAAGGCACCATTAAATCCAGTGTTGGAATTGGTGCCTTATTATCAGAGGGGATCGGTGATACCATCCGGGTGTCTTTAACAGGCGACCCAGTGGAAGAGGTTTTTGTGGGAAAAGAGATTTTGAAATCTCTTGGAAATATAAAAGAGGGTGTAGAACTGATATCCTGTCCAACTTGCGGCCGCACTCAGCTTGATCTGATAAAAATTGCACAAGATGTGGAACAGCGGCTTTCTTCTGTTAAAAAGCATATCAAGGTAGCAGTAATGGGCTGTGCCGTCAATGGTCCCGGTGAGGCCAGGAGAGCCGATATTGGCTTAGCAGGAGGTAATGGTGAAGGACTTATTTTCAGAGAAGGAAAAATCATTCGCAAAGTCAAGGAAGAAGATATGGTGGATGAATTAATTAAAGAAATAAAAAAGATCATAGGGGAAAATAATTAATTTTCTTAAAATAGATATGAAGCGGGGTTTTTTATGGATCAATATATAATGGCATTAAACAGCGGCAGTTCATCATTAAAATTCAATCTATTTAAAAGGGCGGAGAATAATACTCTATATTCCATTCTCAGTGGGATTGTAGAAGAAGTGGGAAATCCGGAAAAAAGTCAATTGAAATTCGACTTGGATGGCAAAAGGCATAGAGTAAGCCTGCCGGTAGAATCTCATCGGAAAGCACTAATTATATTATTTCAAGAACTGGAGAAAAACTGTATTCCCATGGAATCAATTGTCGGTGTAGG
>JAAZHD010000557.1 GCA_012510895.1 Clostridiales bacterium | reverse complement strand
GTCCAGCAAATTTTGGTTTTGGTGTTGTTCGACGAATTTTTGACCTTGTTTTTGCACTTATTGCCTCAGTTGTTTGTATTCCTGTTATCGTTATATTTGGTCTCTTAATTTTTCTCCAGGATGGGGGTCCTGTTTTTTACTTACAGGAACGGGTGGGTTTGCAAGGCAAGCACTTCATGATTTATAGGCTACGTTCCATGCGTTTAGACGCAGAAGCAAATGGTGCGCAAATGGCGGAGGAAGACGATCCCCGTATTACCAAAATAGGACGTTTTATTAGAAAAACCAGAATCGATGAGTTGCCTCAGGTTATTAATGTGTTCAAAGGTGATATGAGCATTATCGGACCTAGACCAGAACGACCCATCTTTGTAGTGCAGTTTAACGAGGAAATCCCAGGGTTTATTGAGCGTTTACGTGTAAAGCCCGGAATTACTGGATGGGCCCAAGTTAACGGCGGCTATGATATTTCTACAAAAGAAAAACTTGACCTTGACATGTATTACATAAACCATCAAAGCATTTTTCTTGATATGAAGATCCTCTTTAAAACTATCAAGATTATTTTTACCGGGGAAGGTGCAAGGTAAATCGGTTCAAGTATAAGTTAAGATTTCAAGCTTGGCGGAGGAGTCATGGGAATAAATCAAAGAAAAGCAGGAGCCATACTGTCGTACATCGTTCTTGCGGTGAATAGTGTAATTGGAATTTTATACACCCCTATAATGCTTAGGTTAATGGGGCAAAGTGAATATGGACTTTACTCATTAGTTGCTTCTGTAATTGGTTACTTAACGATGTTCGATTTAGGTTTAGGCAATGCTATGATCCGGTATATTGCTAAATACAAAGCTATTGGTGATAAGAAATCGGAAGCCAAGCTAAATGGGATGTTTTTCGTTATCTATACGATAATTGGAGTTATTGTTTTATTAATAGGGCTTGTACTCAGTAGCCAAGTTGAACTCATTTTTTCAAACTCATTAACGGGTAACGAAATTCAAAAGGCAAAAATCCTGTTTACCATTTTAACCCTTAATTTGGCAGTGTCATTTCCGTTAGGTATTTTTAGTTCAATTTTAACTGCCTACGAGGAGTTCGTTTTTTCGAAACTGATTACACTAGGTAGAACGATTTTAATGCCCGTTATTATGATTCCTATGTTATTGGCGGGATATCGCTCTATTGGTATGGTTGTTGTCATCTCGGTCTTGAATCTCGCTGGCTTGTTAATGAATACTTGGTACTGCTTAAGGAAATTAGAGATAAATATGGCACTCAAAGGGTTTGATTTTGCCATATTGAGGGACGTAGCCCCATATTCCTTTTATATATTTTTAAATATCGTTGTTGATAAATTATATGTCAATACAGATAAGTTTATCTTAGGTAGTGTTTCAGGAACAATAGCCGTTTCCGTGTATGCCATTGCCCTGCAACTGTACGAATACTATTCCATGTTTTCAACCTCTATTAATGGAGTCTTTTTACCAAAATTAGCAGCCATTGCTGCCAAGGATCGAAACGCTGATGAAGAACTGTCCGAAGTGTTTGTGCGGATAGGTAGAATCCAATTTATTATATTATCCTTTATCCTAAGTGGTTTTATTCTATACGGAAGGACATTCTTGAACCTTTGGGCAGGAGAAGGCTATAGTGACGCTTATTACATCTCTCTTCTTATTATGATACCTGCTATCATACCTTTATCGCAAAACATAGGTATTCTAATTTTGCAGGCCAAAAATATGCATAGGTTTCGGTCGGTGGTCTACATACTTATTGCCATTGTTAATGTGCTAATTAGTATTCCTCTAGCAAAATTGTACGGAGGAGTAGGAGCCGCACTGGGAACCGCCCTCGCTAATTTGGCTGGTCAAATATGTACTATGAATTGGTACTACTACAAGAAAGTCGGGATTAACATACCCGGGTATTGGAAACAGATTGGGAGATTATCCATTCTGGTGTTACTAATAATGACAACTGCGGGAGCACTAGATCGCTATATCAGTGGAGAAAGCTGGATAATTTTGATGGGACAAATACTAATTTATTGCTTCTTGTTCACTGGTTTGATGTGGAAATTTGGCATGAATCAGTATGAACGAGGATTAGTACGCTCGATAATTAGTAGAGTTACCGGGAAAGCAAGGAGGATCATGTATAATTAAGTTCGCAATTTGAAAAAGGAAAAGCCATCGGGACTCCGAAATGGTAAGTCGTCAGACAAAACCGAAAAGGAGTTGTTACCGATGGCCTACCATAAGAATACCCTAAGT
>JAAZHD010000556.1 GCA_012510895.1 Clostridiales bacterium | reverse complement strand
TTCCCTTGGATCTTTAATGGCAGTTAAGTTAAATTTCTGATTCCATTCCAACAATAGATTTAAATAGCTGTCAAAGAGCTTAAGCTGTTCACTTTTCATGTCTATATTCATTTTTTGACTGCCTTCCAAAAGCGGCGTCATATCAGCTGCCATCTGCTTTTCTCTCCCGTCTGCGTTTTTCCAGATATATCATCAGGACAGAAATATCTGCCGGTGAAACACCCGATATGCGAGAGGCCTGGCCTATACTCATGGGCTGTACCGCCTTAAGCTTCTGTACAGCTTCCAGTCTTAATCCGGTTATCTGATCATAATCTATATCCTGTGGTATACGCATATTTTCTGCCTTTTTAAATTGCTCCACCTGTCTTATCTGTTTGTTTATATATCCCTCATATTTTACCTGAATTTCAACCTGTTCCTGTACTGCAGGCCCTGCTTCTTCGGACAGATTCCCCAGTTTTATAATATCTTTATATTTTATTTCAGGACGCTTTAGCAGATCATATAATGATATTCCGCTTTGTATGGGTGTAGACCCCAAACTGCTCAAATACTCATTATTTTCCCTTGAAGGAGGAACTATGGTCTCTTTCAGACGTTTTTCCTCTTTTTCTATACCTTCCTTCTTAGCCATAAACCTTCTGTATCTTTCCTCGGTAACCAGGCCGATCTTGTATCCCTTCTCAGTTAAGCGCAAATCAGCATTATCCTGACGCAGCAGTAAACGATACTCTGCCCTGGAAGTCATCATCCGATAAGGCTCAGGCGTTCCCTTTGTTGCCAGATCATCTATCAATACACCGATGTAAGCGTCAGAACGATCCAAAATAAGGGGTTCTTCATTTTTTAAATACTGTACCGCATTAATTCCTGCCATTATACCCTGGGCTGCAGCCTCTTCATACCCGGAACTTCCGTTTATCTGACCGGCAAAGAACAAACCCTTAATTTCTTTTGATTCCAAAGACAACTTAAGCTGAGTGGAATCTATGCAGTCATACTCAATGGCGTAAGCCGGCCGCATTATTTCGACATTTTCCATGCCGGGAATGGTTCGATACACGTCTATCTGCACATCAACAGGCAGACTTGACGACATTCCCTGTACATAGTATTCATTTGTATAAAGTCCCTCAGGCTCCAAAAAAATCTGATGGCTTTTCTTTTCCGGAAAACGTACAATTTTGTCTTCTATGGAGGGACAATATCTGGCACCTACTCCTTCTATCACTCCTGAATAAAGGGGAGACCGGTGCAGGTTCTTTCTGATAATCTCATGAGTGGCCTCATTTGTATAGGTCAGATAGCAGGGAACCTGTTCTATCTTTATAGGATCATTCATAAAAGAAAAAGGTGCAAGGGTGGGATCCCCCGGCTGGACGATCATTTTTGAAAAATCCAAGGATCGGCTGTTTACTCTGGCCGGAGTGCCTGTTTTAAATCTGTAAAGAGTAAATCCGAGATCCCTCAGGTTCCGGGACAAGCTTCTTGCCGGATACAACCCGCTGGGGCCGCTTTCGGCAGTGTATTCCCCTATAATAATCCTGCTCTTTAGGTATACCCCTGAAGCAACCACAACGGCATCGCAGTAGTATACCTGGCCTGTCGCCAGTTTTACAGCTTCTACCTTTCCATTTCTTGTGCGTATCTCTTCCACTTCACCTTGAATTAAGGTCAGATTCTCCTGGTTTTCCAGGGTGCGCTTCATTTCTCTGTGATATAAATGTTTGTCTGCCTGGGCCCGAAGGGAATGAACCGCCGGTCCTTTACCGGTATTTAACATTCTGATCTGAATGAGGGATTTGTCTATATTAATGCCCATTTCCCCGCCAAGGGCATCAACTTCACGTACCAAATGACCTTTAGAGGTGCCGCCGATAGAAGGGTTGCATGCAAGCATGGCTATTGCCTCCAGGTTCAGTGCAACAATCAAAGTTTTCATTCCAAGCCTGGCTCCGGCAAGTGCCGCTTCACAGCCTGCATGACCAGCACCTATAACTGCGATATGGTATTTTCCTGCATTAAACTCCATTTTTCCCCTACTTTCCTAAGCAGAATTTCATGAATATCTTGTCAATCAAATTCTCTGTAATGCTTTCTCCTGTAATTTCACCTAAAGCTTCCCAGGCGCTTCTTATATCAATGCTAACCATATCCAGGGGAACGCCTGAATCTACACCATTCAATGCTTCCTGCAAATGGTCTTTTGCCCGCATCAGCGCTTCTTTGTGGCGATTATTAACGATCATTACACTATTCTTTGAACTTAAGCCTCCCGAATAAACCAGCTCATATATATATTCCTCAAGTTCATCCAAACCTGTACCGTCCGTCATGGAGGTTCTGATAATAGTGCTGTCCGTCAAGGGACGCACATCTTCCTCACTTATCATAAGAGGCTTATCCGTTTTGTTCAATAAGATCAAAATATTTTTGCCCTTAAGCCATTCCAGTATGTCCCTGTCTTCTTTCTCCAGGGGTTCTGAAGCGTCCAGTATAAGCAATATCAGATCTGCGTCTTCAGTTAATCTGCGGGATCTTTCCACTCCGATTTTTTCTACCATATCCATGGTTTCTCGTATTCCGGCAGTATCAATTATCTTCACAAGTATGCCCCTTATGTTGATGTATTCTTCAATGACGTCCCGGGTGGTTCCTGGTATATCCGTTACAATTGCCCGGTTTTCCCGAACCAGGGCATTTAAAAGAGAGGATTTTCCTACATTGGGCCTTCCTATGATTACCGTTTTAATTCCCTCTCTTATTAACCGGCCCTGATCTGCTGTTTCCAAAAGCCTAATACAACGTTCATAAGAACAATTCAGCATTTCTTTTATCTGCTCCTGGTATACTTCATCGATATCTTCCGCCGGATGATCAATAGTGACTTCTATATGAGCAAGCAAATTAAGCAGATCACCCCTTATT
>JAAZHD010000555.1 GCA_012510895.1 Clostridiales bacterium | reverse complement strand
GTTTAATTGAAAATGCCTTTCGGGATGGTATGTTGAAAACAACAGGCACTGCTATTGACAAAATCATGCCGCCCGTATCCCGTTTTGGCGGCGGTCGGGCGCTCAAAAAACAAGGCATTATAGAAAAGCTGCTCAATTTCTTTGAGAAATATTTTGGATTGGTATAAATGTAGATCGTATAGATGCAAATAGATTGTTTTAGATTATTTCAGAAAGTTTAACGAAATAATTTGTCGAAACTTGCGGTGAAAAGATAAAGGAATATGGCATTTTGTGGAGAATGATATTTATTATATTCTTTTATTAAGGTTGGTTGATTTTTATGATGTTGAATGAGCTTATAAGCGTTATAAAAAATGAATTCCCTGAAAAGGCCATTGATTTGTCTGAAAGCCTTGCTTTACTGAGGGAAACGATTAATGACTTGATGGAAGCCATGAGTAACAAAATGAGCATGGCTTTTTCTAAACGGGATTTTCAGTGTAGCGAAAAATACTATCAGTTAGGTAAGGCAATTAATGAATATGAGAGTAAAATAGATGAAATTATCGACATGCTTGAATTTGAGAATGAAGATACTGTAATGGAAGAAAATGACGGTGATGAAGAAACGGAAAAGAGGAATATACCCGACTATTCACAATATCTCGTGGATTCTAATGTTGAACACACTCTTTATGAAAACTTTACACATATAAGGCCATATGGCTTCAGAATAAACAATGGTGAATTGAATGAAGTCAGAACTTGGCAGGAAATGTTGCTAAAAACATGTGAAACTCTTATTAAAATGGATAGCCAGAAGTTTTTAGGATTTGAAAACAGCAAAAGCATGAATGGAAAAAAGAATAAATACTTTTCTATGAATCCTGATGATATGAGAAAACCTGTAATGGTAGCTGGTAAAGTATATGTCGAGACAAATATGAGTGGAAATGCCATAAGAAATTTGATTTTAAAGATGCTAAAAGAATACGGCTTTAAGGCAAGTGATTATAAAGTTTACTTCAGGGCGGATTATACCGATATTAATACAAAGTAAAATGTGCTTATATTATTTTATTAAATTTGAATATTCATTTATAAGATTTTGAATGAACTTAATATTTAGGAAGTGATACCAAAATGCCTATTAAAGACTATGAGTATTACCATGGCGCTGTATTAACCAAAATTTTAAGGAAGGATATACCAACATCATTAAAGCTGGTGGAAACAAATGTTAAGGAATCGTGGTGTACATACAAAATAAACGATGCAGTTACGTTATATATCAAATACAGTTCACCGATTAAAGCACAGAAGCATATCAGATGGACGTTTCTTTTTACACAAAGGCATTTATCAGAGTTAAAAAGATATGTAAACGATGATTTGAGGTTTGCTCTTGTATGCCTTGGTGACGAAGCTAAAGACTGCAAGCCGGAGATATGCCTTCTTTACAAGGAACAAGTTATGGGGCTTATTGACTTCAACTCAATTACTGAGCAGCGTATTAATGTTTATGCAGAAAAAAATTGTGAATTAAAGGTTGATGGAACAATGTCACCGAAATCGAAACAAATAAGTGTAAAAAGGTCGGAAATTGATTCAATGATAATTCCTGGGTAAAAACCACAGTCGTTCAAACATTAGTTAGACAGCTAAAAGAATTGTATTGAAACTTCACATAAAAGAAGTACGACATTCGAGGCTGGTCTCATGAACATGACGACAAGATGGGTAAGGGTGTAACATTAACCAGAAGAAAAAGTTGGAACTTAAGAAACTTTATAAGGAAATGGCTATTTAAGGAAGGAGTGCTCAAAATGGAAGAATTGATAATGCTGATGCAGGATATCAAAGATATACTGCTTACTATCAATTCAAATATTGAAGAATTAAATGAAAAAGTGGAATCTCTAGCAAACGGAGGAGCATATTCAATTTCCGATATCTGTGACAAATTGGACTCTATAGCTTCTGCTATGAGCAGCATAGGAACTACTGTTAATTCAATAGACGTATCGGTTGATAGTATTGAGTTGAATATGCCGTAAAACTGATTAAGTTTCAGGAGGGCTAATATGCATGAAGAAGCTGCTCAACGCAAGAATAATGTAAATATAAAAAGAGTAGATTCAGACTATCAAGATTTGGTAGGAAATATCAAAGGTAAAACAGTTGATCATATTGTTGCAAATTCTGAAGAAAGCACCAGTTCTGGATTTGATATTGTGTTTAC
>JAAZHD010000554.1 GCA_012510895.1 Clostridiales bacterium | reverse complement strand
GCTGTACCCGGTTAACCAGCGGATAATTTCATCAACTTCTTCTTTGGTACGGCCCTCCTTCTCAGCCTTTGCAACATAATGGGGATAAACTTTGCAAAACTCGTTTTATATATCTTATGATTAAACATAATGTACCTCCATGATTATTACGATTACTTTATAAATGACACTGAATATATATTACTGCTTCATATTGTAATCTATTCACCATCGGCATTGGTTCCAAACAGAAAAGTTAAAAACGCATTTCATGCCTGTTTTGCTATCTCACGGTTTATACGTTCTCTCATGTCAAGCAAATATTTATCATTATGGGGATATTCTGTAAAGGTAATTTCAGGAATGCCGTCTTCAATAATACTCATGACTTTTTCTTTTCCGACATAACTCTCCAATAGCTGCATTGCACGCATATCCTGCAGGCCTTCGTTAAACACAAGTAAGCGGAGCGACTCTATGGGCCCGTCCGGCCCCGGATACACCATGTATGCCGTTCCTGACGGAAATTCCCCAAATGCATCTGTAGATATAAATGGATTGCATTCTTCCCTGCTCAGGGTTGTATAGTAGAAGTTAAAAGCCCAATGCAGGAAGCCTTTTACATTGTATTTATACAATTGTGTGCCAAGTACACGATTACGGGCTGTAGGTATGGAGAAGAACCGATTGGACAGCTTGACACTCTGATGTCCCGTGTAGTATGTCCAAAGTTCATCTACCTTTCCAATGAAATCATCTATATGGCTGGTTGTCGGTATGGGAATCTGTACTAATCCTTGTTCATAAAAAGCATAATCTGAAAGCGCATCAAAGATTTTATAACCTTCAAGCTTGTCTTTTACAACATTCATCGCTGCTGCATAGCTGTCCAAATCCTTTGCCAAAGGTTCATCGGAAATATGGAAATAGGTTTTCCGGTCAATGCCCTTTTTTCTTAAAAAGTCAATAAGTTCAGGAATATATTGATTCAGAAAATTAACATATTCCCTGCCGGCTGCCGGTGTATCCCATCCAAAGATGCGTTTATATACCCCGTCTTCATATGCCATGACCTTTGGTGCGTACTTAGCTCCCCATTGAGTGAAGAAATGAGAATGCTCAAAAAATCGGATACCGTTATTAAGACAAATATCAACCCATCTGTTAAATTTGTCGAAACCAAAAGTATAGCTGTCTCCTCTTTTATATACATCAACCAGCTGTACCGTTGCACGTTCGCCGCCGATTGGGGTATCCAAAGGAGGCGTGAATGCAGGAGTCAGTATCATGTTTATTCCATTATTTGCAGCGGATTTGATAAATTTATCGATCAAATCCCAATGAATATCTGAAAAAATTTCACAATTATACATTGATGCAATACAATCACAGTGGAACCAGTTTGTATATATGAGCCTTTGCTCAGGAAGACAGGCATTTATCACCTCAATTTCAACAGAAACGCTGCTTTCAAGATTCTGCTCAGGCAGGGAGAGTGTAACAACAAGGGGATATTTTCCAGGCTTCAGCCCATCTGTGCCCTCAATAGTAAACCATATAGACTGCCACTTATTTTTAAGCATTTTTACCATATCTTCTTTTATCTCATACAATGGGTCAGGAAACAGGCCAGGTTTCGTTCGCAGATAATAATCGTCATAATTTTCATATGTTGGCAGAACAGACGGCAGATTGCCCACCAGCCGTGCTCTTATATATTCTTTCAGCGGCGAATCAATCTTCAGCTTTGCATAGCATGCATTTCGCGGAATATTTGTTATTGTGAAAGCAATCTGAAAAGAGTACTTTTCGTTAATCAGCATAGATCCGCCCGCATAATCTTCCTCAGGTTTTTCATCCAAAAATACTTTCTTTAATGAACTTAATCTAATTAATTTAATTTCTCCCGGCATAATCTATACTCCTTATTCATACGTAATTGTAACAACCTTATGGCAGGTGTTTTGGCCGGTATTAAAGCAAGCAGCTCGCTGAGACCGCATATCAGGGTAAATCGGTTATTTCGGGAATCTTAACATATCTTTGGCTCTCTACCGACTTCAGGGCTGCATCTATTACGCTCTGACACTTAACTCCGTCTTCCAGTGTGGCTGTATAGGGGTCCTTTTTCCCTTTAACAACGTCTATGAAGCATTGGGATTGATTTACGGCAAAGCTGTCCGGCGGAGTAATTATGTGCCGTCCTTTTCCGGTCATGTCAGTAGAACCTGCACAAATTTCAATCGTATGCTTGTTTTCAAAATATGTATATTTAATAGTTCCGTTCTTGCCAAACAGCTCAATCTCCACTAAATCACTGATAGTAGTTGCACAACGTGATATGGCAATTGTCGTGCCGGCTCCGTTTTTAAGTCTTGCATTAATATTGGCCCAGTCGTCTGTAGTAACATTATCAATCTCACCGGTATCAATTCTTTGACGCTGTTTTACAATAATGCCGCTGTCTGCATATACCCCTTCAAATTCCTGACCGAAAAACCTTACAATATCAATCATGTGAGAACCTAAGTCTCCCAATACACCTGAACCTGCCTTGTCTTTTTGAAACCTCCATTCCAACTTGCGGTTGGGCCATAATCCGCTGTCCCTGATGCAGCGAATATAGATATGATATAATTCACCAATTTCATTTCTGTCAATTATTGATTTCATAAATCGTATGTGAGGCCTATATCGCCAGGAGAAACACACAAAGGTCGGAACATTGGCTTTTTGAGCATTTTCGAGCAGGTCCAGGCCTTCTTTGTAATTCATAGTTACCGGCTTCTCAATGCTAATGGGTTTGCCGGCCCGGATGGCCTCTTTAGCTGCTTCATAGTGCACATGATTTGGTGTGCATATATCTACTGCATCAACAAAATCACTTGCAATAAGATCTTTGTAATCTCTGAAACAATGATCTTCGGGTAAATTGCAAATTTGTACAGCATCAGCCAGCCTGGTATCGTCAATATCGCAAACTGCTGTAACTTCACAATCCTTGCTTTTCATATATCCCGATAAGTGAGCACCTTTTGCTATGTTCCCAAATCCTATAATACCGACTCTTACCTTTCTGCTCATGAGCATTTCCCCCTATTTAATTTTATATTGCAGCTTATGTAAAAAATCAGCCATAAATGAACAAGGTTTCCATATGCCTTTGTTAAGACAGCCTAATAATCCCTTTAAATTGTTTAGGTATATTAACAACTAATATGTCATCATTTTCCGCGGCCAGCTGAATGCCATCGGAATCAGAACGAGCTTCTTTCAATTTCATTGCTTTAGGCATCTTAATCTTTAGCTGCAGCGGAAAACTCCAGTTCCACTCAACACCTATATTTAACTTGCCGCTGTCATATTCCCAGAGGTAGATTTCCTTTCCTCCCATGGAATAATGTCCGTTGGTATATACAAGCGCAGGTTCTCTGTCTTGCTCGGGGGTTATCTTTAAATGAGCGGTTTCATGAGGCTTTTTGTATCCGAGATCAATCATATCTCCATATTTTACCCCGGTCCACAGTCTTCCGGTGCTGAACTCGGAAACAGTATACGACTTATGCATTCTTGAAAACTCACCTAATGTATATTCATCCAGTGTAAAAGACAATTGCTTCTCTGCATTACTCCAGTTTGCAACTGATACGGTATGCCATGGTTTAAGATTCTGTGCCCTTGGCGTAACTTCCGTATCCATAATTGCCGGATATCTTTTTCCTTCAAACATATCCGTTGGAATTGCAGCGTTTCCAACAGCAGGTATGATATGCCTCAACCGACCAAGCCTGTCATCATGAATCACTTTCATAGGCTCAGAAAAACACACCTGGCCTCCGCCCCAATACTGATTGAGTGCCAAGGTTTCTGCTTCGTGATCTTCCAACAATCCTAAAGACAAATTTAAATTTCTGAACATGCGGGTTCTGCGCCTGACCATTAAGGCATCAGGATCATTATCCCACAAATCGTTCATCCAGTATCTCAGAACATTTTGCTTGATTGTGCGGGGAGCAGATTCGCTTTCCCCTTCTGCCACCGGCCACATGCTCCTTACATCTGAACCCGTTCTCTGTCCGTCAGCAATTCCCAATGTTGCATCATATAATCCGCCGCATACGAGAATATATGCATCTTCTCCGGCGCCTCTCCGCACTGCTTCAAATCCCATCCTGTATGCCTGAGCCCTCGTTGCCTTAGGATTATAATAAACTGCATCGGGCTCCATAACCACTGCCCGTGTAAAATCCAGTTTGTGATATGTATATCCCCATTCAAAGGTCAATTTTCTGTATAATTCCTCTATCCAGTTAAGTACCTCGGGGTGAGTAGTATCCAATACATAATTAAACATCAGATTCATACTGAATAAAACCGGGCTTCCGTCTTTCTTTTTCAAAATCCAGTCCGGATGGGTATATTGCAAGTCGCATCTTGGTTCAATTATAAAAGGGGAAGTCCATATACCGGGGATCATTCCCTTGCTTCTTATTTTATCGGCAATTGCTTTCATTCCCATCGAAAATCTGTGATTGGCCTGCCAATCGCCTGTCCTTATATCCCAGCCCTCATCAATCAGAAATACATCACAGGGAATATTTCTTTCTGCCAAACCTTCGACACTCTCTATAACGTCCTGCTGGGACAAAGAGTCTCCGTAAAAATACCATGTGCAGTATACAGAAGGTTTTGTGATTTTTTTGTCTGCTGCGCTTGATGCATCAGAAGTTTTAAGTGAAATCAATTTAGCCTTATCCTTGGTGTATTCCTTAATTGCGTCAAAGGAATTCTCATTCCCGTCAACTTTTAACCATTCACTCTCGACTTTCTCTCCCGCCTCCACAGTTATGCCGTCCATCAGGCAGTTAGCTTCCAATCCCTTTAATTTTTTTCGGGTATGATCCATTTTAACTACACAGTTAACCAGCTGATCCTTTCCGCTTATAAAACCAATCAGCAGACTTCCGGGCCCTTTCCCCTTGCTGCCTCTGAGCACTGTAAAGGGATCGCTTACAATTTCGTATGGAAGTTCTTCAGCAATTGGTACCGGTTCCCCGGATTCTGATAAACCATCGAAACAATCCCTGTATGATGAGTTGTTTTCGCCGGCGATACAAATAGAAGGAAGATCATTCTTGTGCCTTCCCTGCCTGAGGATTGACCATTCATAGTAAGGGGACATGCCTATTTTCAAGTCATACTCATTTTCTATATAAAAAGGAACAAGCTTTAACAGCTTAACGGGTTTATTCCCGCCGTTTTCAAATATCAAGCGGACATAAAAACGCTTCATATCATCATTTTTATAGCATACTTCCCTGTGTAGTTTAAAAAATTGATATTCATAGGTTTGTGTAATAAAATTATTGCATCCAAAGAAAGTTCTGTCTTCTGCCTTTTGACCGGCAGCTGTGCATTTCCACTCATTCTCGCCCAAACTAAGTAAGATATCGTCATCCCCTTTTACAAGCACTTTGCTGAATATACTGGCTGATAAATCAGGCCCTGTAAAGCAGAAATTAGTAGATTTTTCATCAAATTTTATATTCCAGGTACCTTTCATCTTTAAGACCCTCCCTAAAATGAAAAATTTTATTCAACCGCTGAATCTCACTGCTGATACAGGCGGCAGGTCAAACTTTGCCTTTGCGAACAGCAACCTGTCCTCTGTATTCAAAGTAATATAGCCTGCTTTTTTAAGAACTTCAGGATAAGTTTGTCTGCTTTTTTCTCCTACGGTTATAATGGATTATATTTGTAATATATTTATAAGCGTGTACCATATAACTTTATTTTACATCATACCACCTATAAAAACATCTTTTTTCCTTCATTTTCTTTGTGTTTTATATTCCTTTATCCTCATACTTGTAGACAATTTGAAAATTTAATTTAGAGTAACTTTATTTAGGTTATTTTAAAAGATTTTATCAACATACTTTATAGGTACCTTGTTTGGATTAAGTCCGTATAATTGTGTAAAAGGATAGTGAGCCACAGACTCGTTTCCTCGGTTATAATAT
>JAAZHD010000553.1 GCA_012510895.1 Clostridiales bacterium | reverse complement strand
GCCCTGGCCCGATGCATTGATATAAAAGCAACAGATCTTACCAGAATTCTTGATTTTGTAAAAGAAGAAAAGATTGATTTAACTGTGGTAGCTCCTGATGATCCTCTGGCGATGGGGCTGGTAGACATGCTGGAGGATAATGGCTTTCGTGCTTTCGGTCCCCGCAAGGCTGCAGCAAGAATTGAATCCAGCAAAGTGTTTGCTAAGAAATTAATGAAGAAATATGGAATTCCTACGGCTGACTACGCATCATTCAATCAGTACGAAGATGCTATTGCCTTCCTAAAGCAGGTATCCTATCCCGTTGTGATAAAAGCGGATGGGCTGGCATTGGGGAAAGGGGTTATAATTACCGATTCCAAAGAAAAAGCTGAAGAGACAATTTACGATATGATGTTAGGCAATAAATTCGGAGAGGCAGGCAAACAGATCTTAATTGAAGAATATATAACAGGTCCGGAAGTATCCATATTGGTTTTTATTGACGGTAAAACTTACATACCAATGGTAAGCTCTCAGGCTCACAAAAGGGTCTTTGATAATGATGAAGGGCCTAATACAGGCGGAATGGGGGCCTTTTCTCCTAGTCCTCATTATACTCCGGATGTAGCAGCATATGTAGAGCAGAACATTATAGAGCTCACCATAAGAGCCATGGAAGAGGAAGGCAGACCCTTTAAGGGAGTATTATATTTTGGTTTGATGCTTACAGCCGATGGTCCTAAAGTCTTGGAATATAATGCAAGGTTTGGCGATCCGGAGACCCAGGTGGTTCTACCCAGGTTGAAAAGTGATTTACTAGAAATAATAGAAGCGATTATTGATCAGCGGTTGGGTGAGATTAAAATTGAATGGAACGACAAAGCTGCTGCTTGTGTGGTATTGGCTTCAAACGGTTATCCAGGAAGTTATGAGAAGGGGTTACCCATTAAAATCGGGCTGGATGAAAATGAGGAAGACATCTTTCTCTTCCATGCCGGTACCGAAAGAATTGGAGAGAAACTGGTAACTAGTGGAGGAAGAGTTCTGGGTTTAACGGCTTTGGGTAATAACCTGGAAGACGCAGTTCGCAGGGCATATGAAAGAATTGATTGTATATATTTTAAGGGAATGCATTACAGAAGGGATATTGGCAGGAAGTTTTAGGACATAACAGAGTTATGGGGTTGATTCTATGATTTTTATATTCGGTATTTCAGACGGACATAAAGAATTGGATCATCACCAGCCTATAATATGCGATAGGTGCGGCAGGTACGGAAAGTATATGGTTTTTGTGGAATACATGTTTTTCAGCCTGTTTTTTATCCCCGTGTTCAAATGGAACAAAACTTATTATGCTAAGGCCAGCTGCTGCGGAACTATATATAAAATTGACAATGAAACAGGAAAGGCTATAGAAAAGGGTCAAAATGTTACTATAAGAAGAGAAAACTTACATGATGTTTACAGGGGACAACACATGGTCTTGAAAAAATGCAGTCAATGTGGTTATACTACAAATGAAGATTTCCAATATTGTCCCAAGTGTGCCCATTCTCTTGATGATCTGTAAATTTACGGCCAAGTTGTGTTTCGGTTTTTCACAGATTCTGCACTGGTATCTTGCATAAGTGAAGTTATGAATACTACCGGTATTCAAGGAAGGTGATTTTAATGGGTAGAATATCGGCATACTATGCCTTGCCTCATCCGCCCATTATTCTGCCTGAGGTAGGCAGAGGGGAAGAAGCGGCTATACAGGAAACCATAAATGCCTTTTATAAAGTATCCCGTGAAATTGCTGATATCAGGCCGGATACTATTATTATAGTAACTCCGCATGGTCCGATGTTTCAGGATACAGTTGCCATTGTGAAGAATGATGAAATACAGGGGGATATGAGTCAGTTTAGGGCACCAGGGGTAAAATTCCGCACAAAGATCGATATGGATTTGACTGATCGTATTATACAACTGGCAGAGGAACAGAATATTGCTGCAGCAGAAATTACAAAGTCATCAGCAAGAAGGTACGGTGTTTCTTTTGAGCTGGATCACGGCACCATGGTTCCAATGTATTTTGTCAATAAGGAATTCAATGAGTATCAGCTGGTTCATATAACATATGGTTTGCTTTCGAAAATACAATTATATAAATTTGGAATATGTATTCAAAAAGCGGTAGAAGAATGCAAAAGAAATGTTGTTTTCATTGCCAGCGGAGCTCTTTCCCACAGACTTATACACGATGGACCTTATTCCTACAGTCCTTACGGGGAGAAATTTGATAATGAAATAAAACGACTCCTGGAAGAAGGGGATGTAGAGGGGATCCTTTCTATGGACTCCGTTATGATCAGAGAAGCAGGAGAATGTGCTCTCCGTTCATATTATATTCTTCTGGGGGCTATGGATGGATATGATTTCAAAGGCCAAACCCTGTCTTATCAAGGTAATTTCGGAGTAGGATATCTTGTCATGAGTTTTCATATTGAAAAGAACGAAGAAAAATCAACAAAAGGGCAAGGAAATAAGGCAGGCAGTTTAATTGATCGAATTATTCGTAAAAAGGAAAATGAATTTCAAAATAAAAACATTAAGAAGAATCCAAATGTCAGATTAGCCGGAGACAGCTTGATGTATTACTTGGTGCACGGCCGTAATATGAAATACATTCCTTCATATGTTACTGATGATATGAGAAATGAAAAGAGAGGGGTTTTTGTATCTCTTAAGAAAAACGGAAACCTACGAGGCTGTATTGGAACCATAGTGCCGACAACTGACAGTTTGGCCAGGGAAATCATGAGAAATGCAGTGGAGGCAGGTATTTATGATCCCAGATTTCAACCGATAACTTTAAAGGAGTTAAATGAACTGGAGATATCTGTAGATATCCTGACTGAACCGGAGCCTGCAGAACTCAGTCAGCTGGATCCAAAGAAATATGGTGTCATTGTAAGAAAAGGAAATCAGACAGGTTTGCTATTGCCCGATCTGGAAGGGGTAGATACTGTTGAGGCACAGCTTAATATAGCCCTGCAAAAAGCAGGCATACCTCCTGACTCTTCCTATTCCATAGAGAGATTTCAGGTAATTCGATATGAGGATGAAAAACCATGATCCAGGATGCCTTGTTTTGGAATAAAGAGGGTAACAGAGTCCGCTGTCAGTTATGCCCGCATCACTGTCTGATTGCTGATGGTAAATCGGGAATATGCTCTGTCCGCCTTAATGAAAATGGGAACCTGAAAACCTGCAGCTATGGAGATATCACTGCCCTGGCCATGGACCCTATCGAGAAAAAACCCTTGTATCACTACAAACCCGGAACTTATATTTTGTCGGCCGGCAGCTTTGGATGCAATTTTTCCTGTGATTTCTGTCAGAATCATTCCATTGCTCACTCCGACCATTCCACCAGAAGCACATATCTTTCACCTGAACAACTTATCGCATATATAAGGAAAGCAGAGGGGAATACAGGCATTGCATTTACCTATAATGAGCCTTCCATATGGTTTGAGTATATTTATGATACAGCCAGGAAACTCAAAGAGACTGATTCTCGGTTCAGTGTAGTACTTGTCACAAACGGATATATAGAGAGAGAACCGCTGAAAAAGCTTCTTCCTTACGTTGATGCCATGAATATAGATTTGAAATCAATGCAGGACAGTTTTTATCGAAAAACATGCGGAGGAAGGCTGGAACCGGTTTTAAGCACTATTGAACTTTCTTATGAAATATGCCATATTGAGGTCACCACCCTCCTGGTAACCGGCTTGAATGATTCTGTAGATGAAATAAGTGAATTATCCAGGTTTCTTTCAGATCTGGACAGGGACATACCCTTAGATCTGTCCAGCTACTTTCCCTCTTATAAAATGAGAAGATCTCCCTCGCCAGGGGATGTGATAAGACGTGCCGCAGAGATTGCCGTAAAGTATTTAAACTATGTATACCTGGGTAATTTTGCAGCT
>JAAZHD010000552.1 GCA_012510895.1 Clostridiales bacterium | reverse complement strand
GGACTCACCTTTGTTTGGCACACCATTCGTCCCTGTGATATGGTAACCGTAGGCTGCCTGACTCCTGAAGAGGCCGATGAAGACATAGAGATATCCCTGGCAGCTCTGGAAAGCCGTCCTCCAAAACTGGCAGGCCGAGGCAGCCCCAAAAAGACTGAAATAATGAAGTGATTGATTTTGTTTTATTCGGGATTTTTTTGCACCATTAAAATGCTGGAGATCTCTTCTACCTCTTCTATTTTCCTTATCTCATTCAGGGCTTGATCCAGCTTGTCCCTTTCCGCCTCATGAGTGATAAATATTAAAGGCACGCTCAGACTGCCCCTGCCCCTTTGGACGACAGACTGGAGGCTGATTCCGTTCCTGCCAAAGGCTGAAGCAATATTGCCCAGCACACCCGGCTTATCTTTAACCTGAAGCCGCAGATAATAGGCACTTCTGCCCAGGCTTATGGATGCAGGTTCGGTATGATATCTGGATGTATACAATTTTTCTTCGAAGATATTATTTTTCATGATGCGTACAATTTCCATTACATCGCCTACAACAGCACTGCCTGTCGGCAGGGAACCCGCGCCTTTTCCATACAGCATCAGATCGCCCACTGCATTGCCTTTTATAAACAAGGCATTAAACTCATGATTAATGGATGCCAACGGATGCTCGAAGGGAACCAGAGTTGGATGTACATGAATATCCAGGGAACCTGAATTATTGTTTCTCCGCACAGTAGCCAGTAATTTTATTTTATATCCAAGCTGGCTGGCAAATTTGATTTCCTCTTCCGTAATATGTGTAATTCCGGTACGCGGAACATCTTCCGGTTTAACATAGACTCCAAATGCAACATGAGTAAGTATGGAAATCTTATAAGCTGCATCTTCTCCCTCTATATCCGAAGTTGGATCAGCTTCAGCAAACCCTTTCGCCTGTGCTTCAGCCAAGGCTTCTTCAAAGCTCATATCAGCTTCTTCCATCCGGGTTAAAATATAATTGGTCGTTCCGTTTATAATGCCCACAATTTCCTCAAACTGGTTGCCTGCCAGGCTTCTTATCAGAGTTGCAATAATGGGTATTCCGCCTCCTACGCTTCCTTCGAAACGGATGCTTACCCGATTTTTATCTGCCAAAGCAAATAATTCTCTGCCATACTTGGCTATTACCGCCTTATTTGCCGTTACCACATGTTTTCCCGATTCCAAAGCCCGTGTGATATATTCATATGCAGGATGGACCCCGCCGATAAGTTCAACCACAATGTCAATCTCAGGATCAGACAAAATTAGATCGGCATTATTGGTAAAGTATTCCTCGCCTTTGTTCATATCCCTGAAGTTTTCCGGATCCTTCACCAGTATTCTTTTAATATAAATAGATCGTCCAAGAGAGCTTTCAATTTGCTCTTTATTTTCCTCCAGGATAGCAGCAAAACCCGAACCGATATTACCAAACCCCATCAGTCCTACTACAACTTTTTCCATATCCTTCAACTCTCCTAATCTACTAATTACTACGGTATACTTTTGTTTTTATAATTAAGGCTAGCAGGATCAATTAACCCTCTGTACT
>JAAZHD010000551.1 GCA_012510895.1 Clostridiales bacterium | reverse complement strand
GCTATAGAGAATCCCAGTTGGTTTCAGGGAGCGCCGGAGAGGGGCTGGAAACTTGCACGGGATGTTTTCTTCCCTGAGATGCCGGTGCTTAAGCCCTACGTCAATATTCATTTGTCCGGCACACCCTATGGACAGGTTGATGTAGTTTCATTTGCGAAAAATAAAATCAGTGCAGAATATTTAAACAAGAATTATAAAGCCATTCTTTTCACAGGTTGGAATACAAGCTCAAAAGAACAATATGAGATACTTAAAGAATATGTATACAATGGAGGAACACTCTTTATTTCCCTGCCTCAATTGTCAACCAATGACACAAGGAAATTAAATTTCACCACTGATGAACTGGTTAATAGTGGAGATTTTAGCGAACTTTGCGGCGTTAGGGTGAAGGGCAGGGGTGACTGTTTCTATTGGGCTACCATACCGCCTGGATCAGACAGGCTTGGCTGTGCCTTTCCCAGGAGGTTTGGCGTACTTGGTGTACCAATGGGTGATATTGAAATTACAGATAAAGATCTTGAGATTCTTGTTATTGATGATGAGAAAGCCAGTCCTATTCTGGCACTGCATCATTATGGCAAAGGTAAATGCTACTTCCTGAACACATGGACTTATCCCGGTGCCCTGGATATTGACGAAGGCCCCGGTTCTATGATCAATACTGCAGGGCTCCTTGGTTACATTTATCGTGCAATTGCAAATGAACACCGGGGATATGTCTGGATAACAGATGATAAGATGAAGCCCGGCAATGAATGTAACTATATTGCATTCAGCTATTTCCCTGAGGCAGGTAAGATCTGTATGATGAATATCGATTTTGAAAACAGCCATGATTTCTGGCTGCATCAATTCGGCATGTGTGAAAAGATAAATCTGGAGCCTGGGGAGTTTAAAATGATTTCCACTGCAAAACTTGTATAAGGAATGGAGATGGAATTATGCGAATTCATACTGATTTTCCGGGAGCAAACATAGAAGTTTATGAAAAAAATGAAGGTATAGTTAAGGTTAGGCCGCAATTGCGTGATACCACTACTGATTGGTTTTACTGGGCTTTTTGCGTAGAAGGTGCTCAAGGCCAAACATGGACCTTTGATTTTTCAGGCAAGAATTATATAGGTTATTTTGGGCCTGCTGTAAGCAGAGATTTAGAAGATTGGCATTGGGCAGGTTCCGAAACACTGGACGGGTATAGCAGATTTACATATCATTTTGGGCCTGAAGAAAAAAGAGTATATTTTGCTCATAATATGGTTTACCTGCCGGAACGCTTCTATAGATTTGCTGAAGTGTATAACATTCCCATAAAAACTCTGGTGAATTCAGAAAAGGGTAATCCCGTCGATATTGCAGAGTTTGGTGAAGGAGATGCCTACATTGTGCTGACCTCTAGACATCATGCCTGTGAATCTACCGGCACTTATGTTATGGAGGGAATGCTTAAAGAGTTTTACACCCGACCAGTGAAAGGCCTCAAGGTACTAGCTGTTCCCTTTATAGATATAGACGGGGTTATTAACGGCGATCAGGGAAAAAACAGGTACCCCCATGATCATAATCGAGACTATCTGCCCAATCCTATCTATCGTTCTACCGCTGAACTGATGGAATATACCAAGGATAAAAATGTGAAATATATGTTGGATCTGCATTCGCCATGGCATTTCGGAGGGCGCAATGACACTTGCTTTGTAGTTCATGCAATAGAGGGCATGAAGGAAAAATACAATCGTTTCGGAAAGATACTTGAGGAAATTACGGGTAAGGATCCTGGCAGTATGCAGTATTGCAAAGATAACAACATCGATATTAATGTGGAATGGAATGTTGGCGGGACACCTACATGTTCCCGGTACTTTGGGGTAAAGCCCGGCATAGAGATGAGCTTTACTTTTGAGACTGCTTATTTCGGCACTGCTGATAATATGGTATCACAAGATAGGCTCATCCGTTTAGGAGAAAACCTGGCCAGGGCTGTTAAGGCATTTAATGACCTTCAAGGCCGATAGGAGCGATTATTTTTATTTCTTCCCTTAGATTCGTGATAATGACCTTTTCATGTTCACCTCCGAACTCACCATCTACAGTCCATGATATTTTGTTATTCCCGGTGATTACCAGGTGATTGGACTTGAAGGTAATAATATGTTTCTTGTTGAAATCCTGAGTCAGCAAGGCAGTAATAATCTCCTGCAGTTCCATGGCGCTTTTCGGACGTTTAATTAAAGTTACCTCAAACAATCCATCGTTAATATAAGCGTTTGATGTATTAAGATTCAAAAAGCCTCCAATTGCAGTAGAAGGGGTGGAATTGGTAATCATTCCAAATATAAAATCATCTGTAAGTGAATTACCATTATACTCTACTTTCAGGCGATAGGATTTCATTTCATTAAGTCTTTTAATGCCTTCCAGAATATAAGCAAGATATCCTAATATATTCTTTGTTTCCTGTTTTGTTTCATAGGGAACATCAGTAAATAAGCCGAATGCAGCAACGTATGTAAAATAGTAATCGTTAAATGATCCTATATCGCATGAATAAGTCTGTCCTTTGACAATGGTATTTGCAGCAGCTATTAAGTTTTTTGGAATATGCAGACTGCCTGCAAAATCATTTGTTGTTCCTGCCGGCAGGTAGCCGATAGGGACCTTTTTTTTGCTCTTCATCATGCCGGATACTACTTCATTCAAAGTACCATCTCCGCCGCTGCATACGACCAGATCGTATTCTTTTGCTCTTTCTTCAGTAACATTTATAGCATCACCGCGTGATTGGGTAATATAAACAGTAGTATCATAGCTTTCTTTAACAAAAATATCCAGAATGTCCAGCAAATAATTCTTTATTTGCTGTTTTCCGGCTTTCGGATTTATAATAAACAGTATTTTTTTGCGCATTGCAATTCACCCAATTCTGTTTATGACTTGTAGTATTTAATAAAGTAGTAATTTAATATTACTACTATTTATTTACAAAGGCAAATACTACTTTCGTTCGCGGTAAAGACATTAGAATTAAACGGTATTTTTATGTTATACGTATTTTAGTTATTATATTACTTTCTGTATTACTGCCATTATCAAGAAGACTTTATAT
>JAAZHD010000550.1 GCA_012510895.1 Clostridiales bacterium | reverse complement strand
TTTAATCATATTACTGTTTAATGAGTCATTAATTAAATATTTTTAGGTGATAAGTTCGTTTTAACTCTTAAATTTACCAAGCTTTCACACTTTTGATTTGCTACAGTACATGATGTTTTACTTGCTGATTGGCATGAATTCTGACACTCGCCACATCCCCCGACAAAAATTCTTTCTTCATAAGTTGTCTTATTAACAGTCTTTATGTATTTCATCTTTGTGCCTCCTAATACATTTTCCTAATGATTATATCATAATTAAACTCTTATTTAAAGCACTTATGAAATATTCTGTGATTATCTTATGATAATGTCACCTTGTAAATTATCGTGATAAAATGTCACTATGAAAAACGAGGTGCATTATTTAATGTCTCAAAAACAATTAAACCGTTTCCTTGTTTTGACCAAACTTATCGATGGTCACATAACTGTCAAAGAAGCTGCAGAGAGTCTTAATCTCAGTGAACGCCATGTTAAGCGCTTAAAGAAAGGTGTGATGAATGAAGGCGCGGCGTTTTTAAAACACAAAAATTCTAATCATAAGCCTCTGCATGCTTTCAGTGATAGTTTCATTGAAAAAATCATTAGCCTAAAAAAGTCTGATACCTACAAAGATGCTAATTTCAAACATTTTCAAGAGCTTCTTTTAGAGCATGAGAGTATTTACATAAGTTATTCTGCTCTTTATGAAATCCTTAAAAAAGCTGGTATTAAAAGTCCTAAAAAGAGACGTCGCTTTAAACCTCATCGCCGTCGTAAGCGTAAGTCTCAAGAAGGCCTTTTAATTCAAATGGATGCTACTCCCTTTGAATGGTTTGGTACCAATGATAAATTTGCTTTGCATGGTGCTATTGATGACGCTACAGGCAAAATTTTAAGTCTCTATATAACCAAAAATGAATGCCTTCATGGTTATTTCGAAGTTGTCAAGCTAATCATCATTAAATTTGGTATCCCTGTTAGTATTTACACTGATCGCCACGCTATATTCCTGTCAACTAATGCTTCCAAACTTAGTATTGAAGATCAGCTTGCAGGAAAAATCGTTAATGATACTCAGTTTGGCAGAGCCATGAAAGAGCTTGGCATTACACTTATTCCTGCCCGTTCTCCGCAGGCCAAAGGTCGTATTGAAAGGCTCTGGGAAACCTTGCAAAGTCGCTTACCGGTTGAGTTTAAAATTGCAGGTGTTAAAACAATAGATGAAGCCAATGCATTCCTTGCAACATATATTAGCAAATTTAACCAACAGTTCAGTGTAGAGCCGGAAGATACTGAATCTGCTTTTAGAGAATTACCAAATGATATTGACTTAAATACTGTTCTATGTGTGAAAGTTACCAGAACAGTTGATAATGGTGCTGTTTTCTCTTTGTATAACAAATCTTTTAAAATCCTAGAAAACAACAATAACTCTAGTATTCTTCCTCCAAGAAAATCTAGGATTTATGTGCTGATAAATCCTGCATTTGGGATTAAGGTTCAATATGAAAAAACTATTTTTGATGTCATTAGCTGTATAAAGCCAAAGAAAGAAACCAAGTCTTCCGAGCCCAAGAAAAGAAATACTTGGACTCCACCAGATAGCCATTATTACAAGTATGGTCACAACCTTATGAAAAAAGTGACTTTTGAAGAAAGTGACCAAGAGATTCTAAAAATTCTTGAAGATATATTCTTAAAAAAATACGCTTAACCGCTATGCTAGAGAAAAAATTTTAAGTACGGTTGACAATGAGAGGGACCCATATGATAGACTATTTGGCTTAGCCAGCTAAATTGCCCTCAGCCCTACTCCTTGCCATGGCTTCGGGG
>JAAZHD010000549.1 GCA_012510895.1 Clostridiales bacterium | reverse complement strand
TGAATCCATTTCTTTTCATGCTTCTCCGATTCCTATGACCGCTTCTCTGATTTGCCAGAAGCGGTCGGGCTTTTCGGGGCTACCGAAGTTAAGGCCGTCAGTTACAGCCAAAGGCTTAGCTCCGCTGCACACGAGATTTCTTGCCGCCTCTGTCACCGCTATGGCGCTTCCTGCTCTTGGATCCAGGTAACAATACCTGCTGTTGCAGTCTACAGTTAAAGCAATTCCCTTTTTGGTTCCCCTTATCCGCAATACAGCAGCATCTGAACCAGGCTTTACTACTGTACAGGTTCTTACCATATGGTCATACTGCCTATATACCCATTCCTTGCTGCACAGATTTGGAGAAGTAAACAAATCCATCAGGGTTTTATTATAATCCTTCGGCTCAGTTGTTGTTTCCGGCCGAAAATTTTTCAGTTCCCGGTAGTATGCCGGCTCTTCGTATTCCTTATAGTACCTGGGTGCGCCGGAAGAATCCAGGCTGTATGCAGGTACATCGGCAACTGTTTTGTCTCCTTCTTTAACAGTCAATCTGCCGTTATCAGTTACTTTTCCTATTGTTACGGCATGAAGCCCCCATTTTTCCACTATTTTCTTTACTTCATCTTCCCTACCCTTTTCAACAATCAGAAGCATTCTTTCCTGTGATTCGGAAATCATGACTTCAACCGGCAGCATTCCCTTTTCCCTGCGGGGTACCTTCAGCACATCTATCTCCATTCCGCCCTCGCCTCTGGCAGCAGTTTCGCAGCAGGCCGAAGTCAAGCCGGCGGCGCCGAGGTCCTGAAGCCCGACTATTGAACCTGTTTCAAGCAGTTCCAGGCAGGCCTCCAACAGAAGTTTTTCCATAAACGGATCCCCTACCTGCACGGCAGACTTTTTCTCTTCTGATTCCTCAGTCAGTTCTACCGAAGCAAAACTGGCTCCGCCCATACCGTCCCTGCCGGTGGCAGCACCGACATACATTACGGAATTACCGACTCCCGACGCATTGCCCCTGTGAATTTTATCATGCTCCAATATACCGACACACATGGCATTAACCAAAGGATTTCCGTCATAGCTGCTGTTGAAATATGTCTCTCCGGCTGTTGTTGGGATGCCCATGCAGTTACCATATCCTGCAATGCCTGCAACCACGCCGTCAACCAGATACTTAACCCTTTCGCTCTTTTCTATGTCGCCAAAACGGAGAGAGTTAAGCAAGGCAATGGGTCTGGCACCCATTGCAAAAATGTCTCTTATAATTCCTCCCACTCCGGTTGCCGCACCCTGATAGGGCTCAATTGCAGAGGGATGGTTATGGCTTTCAATTTTCATTACAATAGCCAGATTGTCTCCTATATCTATTATGCCTGCGTTCTCCCCCGGTCCCTGGAGAACCCTTTTGCCCGTGGTGGGAAAATGCCTGAACAAAGCCCGGGAATGCTTGTAGCTGCAGTGCTCTGACCACATAACTCCATAAATATTGAGCTCAACTTCATTGGGTTCTCTGCCTAAATATTCTATGATTTTTTTATATTCTTTTTCTGTTAAACCCACTGTTTCATAAGGCTTTTTCATGTTTCACCTTCTCCTCCAGTGCTGATATGATGGATTCAAATAATCTCCTGCCGTCGGTATTCCCCAGGATTTCCTCGCATGCCCGCTCAGGATGGGGCATCATACCCAGTACATTTTTTTCTTCATTGCATACTCCTGCAATATTCTCCATGGAACCATTCGGATTGTTTACATAGGTAAAAACGATCTGACCGTTTTCCTTCATCTTATTCAGGGTCGCCTCATCCACCACATAATTTCCTTCGCCATGAGCTATAGGAAAATTAATAATTTCACCTTTTTGATACAGGCTTGTGAAGGGTGTATCATTGGTTTCAACCCTTAAAGGCACTGTGTCACATATGAACTTCAGATTTATGTTCCTGACAAGCGCCCCAGGCAGAAGCCCCGCCTCTGTCAATATCTGAAAACCATTGCATATGCCGATAACCAGCTTGCCACTGGCAGCATGAGCTTTGACAGCTTCCATTATCCTGGAAAACCTGGCTACGGCACCGCATCTGAGATAATCTCCATAGGAAAATCCCCCCGGAAGTATGATACAGTCACAGTCATCAAGCTCTTCCGTATCGTGCCATATATACTCAACCTCATGGCCCAGCGCATCCTTAACTGCATGGAAACAGTCAATATCACAGTTGGACCCCGGGAATACTATTACACCGAATTTCATCCTGATGCTCACCTCTGATCAATTTCGTATTTATACTCCTCAATTACAGTGTTTGCCAAAAGGCCTTCACACATCTTTGCAAGCTGTCTTTCAGCCTCATCTGTGGTAATATCCCCCAGGTCCAGTTCGATAAGTTTACCTATCCGAACCTCTTCGACATTTGTATAACCAAGCTTGCGAAGTGCATTCTGTATAGCGTTTCCCTGCGGATCAGCTATGCTCTTTTTAAGTGTTACGTATACCTTTGCCTTCATTCTGATTCCTCCGATGATATAATTAATTAATCCATTTTATGCAAATATATCATTCAAACTGCATCCATATCTATGTATGCATCTCTCTCTGCTCCCACTGATACATAACGGATTCTGCACCTTGACATTTCTTCAATGAACCTTATATATGCAGAGGCTGCTTCTGGCAAATCCTCTTTTTTACGGCAGGACGATATATCACATTTCCAACCGTCCATCAGTTCGATTATAGGTTTGGCTTTTAGAAGACTTTCCCCTATCGGAAACCTGTCTGTTCTTTTTTCTTCAATCTCATAGGCAACACAGACAGGTATTTTCTCCATGTATGAAAGTACATCCAGTTTTGTGAGGGCAATTTCGTCTGCACCTTGCACCTTTATTCCATATCGGGAGGCGGGAATATCAAACGCTCCCACCCTGCGCGGTCTTCCGGTTGCAGCCCCGTACTCGCTTCCAGCTTCCCTAAGCCGGCTGCCTTCTTCTCCAAAAAATTCCGCAACGAACAGGCCTTCGCCGACGCAACTGGAATAAGCCTTCATTATTCCTATGACTTTATCCAGTTTTGCACCCGGGATACCAGCTCCTGTAGTCGCATATGAGGCAAGTGTGGAAGATGATGTTGTATAAGGATAGATCCCGTAATCTATATCCCTTAACGCACCAAGCTGTGCTTCAAACAATATGTTTTTATTTTTCCCGGCCGCGTCGTCAAGGTAATCAGAAACATCACAGACAAAGGGCATGAGAGGCTCGCCATAGACCTGAAGCCATTTCAGCATCTTATCCGTATCTATCATAAAATCGTGATTTCCTCCGTGGATCAGCAGATTCTTCCACTCAATAATCCCTTCAAGCTTTTCCCGCAAAGTATCCGGAAAAAGCAAATCACCCATTCGTATGCCTTTTTTAATGTATTTGTCGGCATATACAGGCGCGATGCCGCGTCTTGTTGATCCGTATTTTCTGTCACCCAGCCGCTCCTCTTCAAGAATATCCTGGCGTACATGATATGGAAAGCATATTGCTGCTCCATGACTGATTTTTAAATTATCGGGAGTTATTCGTATTCCCTTTTTAACCAGTCCTGTGATTTCTTTACAAAGATGTTCAATGTCTATGACCATGCCCGGTCCCATGACATTTACTGTATTATCGCGCAGGATCCCAGATGGAAGCAGATTCAGTATAAACTTCCCTTTTTCGTTCACCACGGTATGTCCTGCATTGTTACCGCCCTGATACCGCACTATGATATCATACTGGGCACCAAGCAGATCCACCATTCTTCCCTTTCCTTCATCTCCCCAGTTTATTCCGACTATTGCCGTCAACACGGACTAATCTCCTCCTAAACAGTAATATCAGCATCTTCAGAAACATTTTCACTTCTGAAACAGTTAAGAATTTTTTCTGCGTATTGTTCCGCCTGTTCTTTTGCCAGCCCGGTGAATTTTTCTGCGCTCAGCAAATCCTCCAATTCGGCTCGTGATATGTTGAACCTGCCGTCTTCCAGAATTCTTTCAATCAGATTGTTCTTTGCCCCTTTTTCCTTAATGTCCCTTGCAGTTGATACTGAGATCTCTCTTATTGCTTCGTGCAGCAGCTGCCTGTCGCCGCCCTTTTTCACACAGTGCATCAGTATGTTTTCGGTTGCCATGAAAGGCAGTTCCTCTTCAAGATGCTTTCCTATCATTTCAGGATAAAGCTTCATATTGCTGATCACATTTTTATACAAGGAAAGTATGCCGTCTGCAGCAAGGAAAGCTTCAGGTATATAGATGCGGCGTGCCGCCGAATCGTCAAGGGTGCGCTCAAACCACTGGGTAGATGCCGTCATGGCAGCACTCTGTGCCAGTGAGATCACATGCCTTGATAGTGACGATATACGCTCGCTTCGCATGGGATTGCGTTTATTTGCCATTGCAGATGAGCCGACCTGTTTCTCTTCAAAAGGTTCATCCACCTCTTTCAGATGTGACATAAGCCTGATATCATTGGAAAACATCCACGCGCTCTGCGCTATTCCGGATAAAACGGAAAGCATGTTGTAATCCAGCTTGCGGGGATAAGTCTGCCCGCTAACGTCAAAAATTTCGTCAAAACCCATTTTTTGCGCAATCAGCTTTTCAAGGCATGCAACTTTTTCAGCATCACCGTCAAAAAGTTCAAGGAAACTGGCTGCAGTACCTGTGGCACCCCGGCACCCAAGCATCTTTATTTGTGACATCACAAACTCAAGCGCGTCCATGTCACTGACCAGATCCTGCAGCCACGAAGCAGCCCGCTTCCCGAGGGTGGTTGGCTGCGCAGGCTGAAAATGCGTGTATGCCAGTGTCGGCAGTGATTTGTATTTCAGTGCGAAGCGGGCCAGTTCCAGTATGACTCCGGCAAGGGACGATCTGATCTGAACAAGGGCTTCCTTCATCAGTATTAAATCTGTATTATCTCCCACATAGCTTGAAGTAGCACCCAGGTGAATAACCTGTACGCGTCCAGCACATCGCCGAGATCCCGGCGGAAACGGTCTTTGTCCAGTTTTTTGCCTGTGGCTTTGTCCCAAAATCGGCAAGAATCCGGTGATATTTCATCTGCAAGAATAATTCTGCCGTCATACATGCCAAATTCAAGTTTAAAGTCCACAAGGGTTATGCCGCATTTATCAAACAGTGAAGACAGAAGAGAGTTAATACGCAGTGACCTATTCTTTAGAATCTCCAGGTCTTCCTGGGAAGCTATTCCCAAAGCCGTAATCTGGCTCTCGTTCATCATTGGGTCGCCTAATTCGTCACTTTTCAAACAGAATTCTACAACTGTGTTTTTCAACGCTGTTCCTTCGGGCACACCGTATTTTTTTGAAAAGCTGCCTGCGGCTTTATTGCGGACAATCACTTCTACATTAATTATGTCAACCCTTTTTGCCAGTATTCTGGTATCGTCAAGTTTTTTTATAAAGTGTGTCTCTATCCCGTATTTCTCC
>JAAZHD010000548.1 GCA_012510895.1 Clostridiales bacterium | reverse complement strand
GTCCATCTACATTGCCGCTTGCTGTACTGGAAAAGGTAAGCAAGGAGCTGATTAATACAAATTACAGCGGTATGTCGGTCATGGAAATGAGCCATCGTTCTCAGGCATTTTTAGACATTATCAAAGAAGCAGAAAGCCTGCTGAGACAGCTGATGTCCATTCCCGACAATTATAAAGTACTATTCCTGCAGGGCGGTGCCTCTACCCAATTCGCCATGGTGCCGTTAAACCTCTTTAGACAAACTAAAACTGCAGACTATGTTAATACCGGTAATTGGTCAAAAAAAGCTATTTCAGAGGCAAAGAAGTATGGTAAAGTCAATGTAGTCGCATCATCGGAAGATGCTAACTTTAACTATATTCCTGAATTGGATACATCTATGTTCTCGCCGGATGCTGACTATGTTCATATCACAATAAATAATACCATTTACGGAACAAGATATACAAGCATACCATATACCGGTTCAGTTCCTCTGGTAACTGACGCCTCTTCCGGTATCCTTTCTGAAGTCTATGATGTCAGTAAATTCGGACTTATTTATGCCGGAGCTCAGAAAAATATAGGACCGGCCGGGCTTACAATTGTTATCATTAGAGATGATTTAATAGGTCATGCCTTGGAAGGAACGCCTACCATGCTTGATTATCAGATTCACTCAGAAAACGGCTCTATGTATAATACTCCTCCAACTTTTGCTATCTACGTGGCTATGTTGGTGTTTGAGTGGCTTAAGGATATAGGCGGAATACATGAGATGGAAAAGCGAAATAAGGAAAAAGCTGAACTATTATATAACTTCTTAGATGAATCTCACCTCTTTAAAGGTACCGTTATTCCAATATACAGATCTTTGATGAATGTACCTTTTATACTGCCTACAGAAGAACTTAACAAGAAATTTATTAAAGAAGCTGCTAAGGCCGGCCTGGTTAATCTGGCAGGGCATCGATCTGTAGGAGGTATGAGGGCCAGCATATATAATCCGATGCCTATTGAAGGAGTACAAGCCTTAGTTAATTTCATGAAACAGTTTGAATATGAAAATAAATAAGTCTGATAAAGGGGAATTGATTGAGTTGTATAAGATTAAACTTCTAAACAATATTTCGGATGTAATATATACCCATTTATCACCGGATTCTTATCAGATAACAGACAGCATTGATGAATCTCACGGTATCTTGGTGCGAAGTGCTAACATGCATGACATTGATTTGCCGTCAAACTTACTCGGTATTGCAAGAGCAGGTGCAGGAGTAAACAACATTCCTCTTGAAAAATGCACTGAGCAGGGCATTGTTGTCTTTAATACGCCCGGTGCAAACGCCAACGCTGTTAAGGAATTGGTGCTGTGCGTCCTGTTCCTAACCTCCAGAAATATCATCCAAGGAATCGAGTGGGTCAAATCCCTGAAAGGCAAAGGTGACGAAATACCAAAACTTATTGAAAAAGGCAAATCTTCTTTTACAGGCCCTGAAATTGCCGGTAAAAAATTAGGGGTAATAGGTCTTGGAGCAATTGGCGCGAAGGTTGCAAATGCTGCTCAAGCTATAGGAATGGAAGTATTCGGATATGATCCATATCTTTCAGTAAGCGGTGCATGGAGCTTATCCCGTGCTGTACACAGAGCAGAGAGTTTGGATGCTCTTTTAGCCGAATCAGATTACATAACCCTCCATATTCCTTTAATGCAGGACACAAAAAATTTTATAAATAAAGACACATTTTCAAAGATGAAAAAAGGAGTCAGATTACTTAATTTCTCCAGAGGCGAGCTGGTGCATACCGGTGATTTACTGGATGCATTAAATAATGGCATAGTAAGTAAATATGCTACAGATTTTCCCAATGATGTACTTTTAGATCACGAAAATGTAATACCGATTCCGCACTTGGGCGCTTCTACTCCGGAATCTGAAGAAAATTGCGCTTTAATGGCTTCATATCAACTAAAATATTATATAGAAACAGGAAATATAATTAATTCTGTTAACTTTCCACATTGTGAGATGCCAAAAACAAATCATCATCGCATCACCGTTGCTCATCGAAATATTCCAAATATGGTGGGACAAATTGCATCTGCATTGGCTGCTTCTGATATTAATATTGCAAACATGATGAATAAAAGCAAAAAAGATGCGGCATATACCATAATTGACATAGATGGTGTCATATCTG
>JAAZHD010000547.1 GCA_012510895.1 Clostridiales bacterium | reverse complement strand
CCATAAATAGTATTAATTTAGAAGGTTGGAGTTTGGAGGCTATGGATCTCTGGGTTCCAACTTTCACTTGGCCCGGTAGTTCAGTCGGTTAGAATGCCAGCCTGTCACGCTGGAGGTCGACGGTTCGAGTCCGTTCCGGGTCGCCAATGCTGGTGTAGCTCAACTGGCAGAGCAGCTGACTTGTAATCAGCAGGTTGCGGGTTCGAGTCCCATCACCAGCTCCAGAAGGAAACCCGCTAATCATCAAGATTAGTGGGTTTTTATATTGCTAAATTTTTGAATAAGGAAAATCTCTTTTCCAATCTTCCCTGATCCGGCCAATTCTTGCTGTTGGACGGCAGAAGAAGCATTTTATTATGAAGTTCTTGTATCCCGTGTTTCAGCATAGGACCATCACTTTCTTTAAGGACATCTTCTCTTACAATTATTTTATATTCGGGACTCACGCCAATAATCTGGCGGTCAAATGCTGCATGATGAATTTTGCATGATGCATCCTGGTTTTTACTGTAGATGAAATATACTGGCGTCTATAGTAGGCTGACTCCTCAAAAATTTGTATACTCAGGCCTGTACTGCTTTCTAATGCTTTCTTATCATCAACGGCTACTGTAAACGATAAATTGGCCGGATCATCTTTAATTATATAGACAGGCCAAACTGCCAAGTATTTTCCCGGAACAATACCGTAAAAATATATAAGAGGTATCCTGTTTAGCATAGCTGATCTCAGACCGACATTGTCTCGATGATATGGATCTGTTCCTCTATATTTATATCTTAAGAAACCATCTTCTGACATGACATCATTATATGGACTGTTTGGTGAAGTTGTTATAGATAAAGGTACAGAAAACAACTTTGGCTTCCATATACCCTGCGGACCTATTAAGGTAATTCGATGACCGTCATAATAAAAGCCTTTAGTTAAAACATCCCGTGAAATAATATCATCAAACATGGTTTGTTCTTCAAGCCACTTAAACGCTGCTATTCTTATCTTGTCTTCCATAAAGCATACTCCTTATATGGAACCTTGCTGCATATATTCTTCATTTAGTAAATAAGTCCTCCTTATAATTAACATATTAAAATGTTAAATAAGAATTATAAAGGTTTTTCTGTTAAGAAGTAGAAGTATATTAGATAATACAACTTTTGGATGAAGGCAGAATGTGAGCAATTTTTTCGGAAGGTGCAGCAAAATGTTCAGATCCAGGATATGGCACATGTCTTTAGGCGATTTATGGGAATTGTTAGTTGGAGATCGATATAAAAAAGGCTATGTAATACATACAACATCGAATAAAAGATATATGGTTTGCAAGATATTAAATGAGTATGAAGATAAAGAAGAGGCACATAAAGATTTGGTTGCCTTGTTAACCAAAAAGAAAACCGAGAAAGCATTATTGAAAGAGTTTAACAGTAAAAAACTGTGGTGAGAGCGGGTGATTATTTGAATATACGCTTTATAGGCGCTGTAAACGGCGTAACCGGTTCCTGTCATATAATAGAATTTAGGGATAAAAAACTCATGCTGGACTGCGGCTTGTTCCAAGGGCGGGATGAGGATCTGAACTATCAGGAATTTGATTTTGATCCGGCTTCGATTAACTATCTGCTGTTAAGTCACAGTCACATTGATCACAGCGGCAGAATTCCTTTGCTGGTCAAGAAAGGCTTCCGGGGCACAATTTACTGTTCAAAGGCAACTTATGATTTGTGCGAAATTATGCTCTTGGACAGTGCTCACATCCAGGAAATGGAGGCTGAATGGGCAAGCCGGAAGGCCAAAAGGGCGGGCAGGCCTCCTGTGGAGCCCCTTTATACTAAGGAAGACGCAAACAAGAGCCTTAAGTACTTCAATCCCGTATTATATGGACAGATAATCCCTATTGACGACCATATAACGGTTCGTTTTAATGATGCGGGCCATGTTCTTGGTTCTTCCATTATTGAAATGTGGTTTAATGACGGCAGCGAAGTTATTAAGGCAGTATACTCCGGCGACCTGGGCACTAAGGAAAGGCCTATTTTGAATGACCCCGCCATAATTGACAGTGCAGACTATGTTATTATGGAAGCCACTTATGGCAACCGATTGCATGAAGATGTGAAAAAAAGGGACGAAACCCTTATAAAAATAATACTGAAAACGGTGCTCAGGGGAGGAACCGTTGTCATTCCAAGTTTTGCTGTCGGCCGTACACAGGAGATTATTTATGAACTGAATAAATACTATGATTCCCATTTAAGCGATTTCGGAACAAAAACTAATCTTTTGAGGACAGTACCGGTCTATGTGGACAGCCCTCTGGCAGTAAAAGCCACCGAGGTATTTTACCGGAATGCTGGGGTATTTGATGAAGAAGCCAGGGGATATATAAGGCGGGGGGACAATCCCCTTGACTTTTCCAACCTTCACTTTGTACAGGATGTTGAGGAATCCAAAAAGCTTAATTTTTCTGATGAGCCTAAGATAATTATTTCCTCAAGCGGCATGTGCGAGGCGGGCAGAATTAAACACCACCTTAAGCATAACCTGTGGAAGCGAAACAGCAGCATTGTTTTTGTCGGTTATCAGGCGGAAGGCACCCTGGGCCGAAGAATTCGGGATGGTGCCAAAAAGGTCAAGATTTTTGGGGAAGAAATTTATGTGAACGCGGAGGTATACAGCGTTGAGGGCTTCTCCGGACATGCCGACAAAAACGGACTCCTTAACTGGCTTAGAGGTTTTAAGGAAAAACCGTGCAAGCTGTTTATTGTGCACGGTGAAGGAGAGTCTAAGATCGATTTTGCCCGGGAAGTGGAAGAGCAATTGGGTATTGACTGCATCATACCTGAGTATAATCAGGTTTATGAGATCAAAGGCAAAGGTGAAGTTGAGTATATACGCACTTCCCCGAGAAAACCTGCGATTGAAGGCGAGCTGAGTCAGGAACGCATTCAGGAAATGCTGGAAGAACTTAATGAGGTGAAAGAAATGTTTCAGCATATCCTGGGACAGGTGGAAGGACATATAAGTTCCGATTCCGTTTCCCTTAAAAACTATACACTTATAAAGAATATACTGCTTAATGTAAAAAATGATATTATAAACCTCAGCATGCTGAGCGGCAAATAAGAAGAAGCCTGCTATTAAAATATCCTTTTAAAGTATCCATTTTTTCTGAATGCTCCTACGGCTTATCAAAAACAAGCCGGCTGCAAAGGCCAGGAGCATAAGTATGCTGAATGCTGAGTGCATAATGGAACTGCCTGTGATTGTTCCCTTAAGCAGATCAGTGCCGTAGGTTAAGGGCAGGCAGAAGGATATGGGCCTTAATGCTGCCGGCAGCTGCTGAATGGGCAGGAAGAGGCCGCACAGGAACAGCATGGGGAAACGGAAGAAATTTGAAAGGGTTTGTGCTTCGAATACTTCCTTTGCTGAAACAGCAATCAGTAAACCTATTAAAGTAGAGGTAAGAGCGATTAAAAAAACTGCTGTAAATAGGATTCCCCAGTTGATTCCTCCCAGACTTACAAAAAAAGATGCAAAAATTACAGGAACAAAGGCGTTCAGACAGCCGAACAGGACAGCTCCGCATATTTTGGCCAGAACAAGTATGCTTAAGCTGACGGGAGCCAGCAGCAGCCTGTCGAAGGAACGTCCTCTTCTTTCAAATGTGATGGTAACTGCCAGCATGGAGGTAGTTCCAAAAAGAATGCTCATTGCCATTAAACCGGGCAGCAGCTGAATTATATCAATGTTTTCAGTTGAACGGATAATCTGCATCAGGGTCCAGGATAAAGGGAAGATGATGCCCCAGCTGATATTCGGCGGCTTCAGGTAATAATTCCGTATATCTTTTATAAGTATATTCCAGAAGGCAGTCAGTGTTTTCATTTATGCATGCCCGTCCTTTCCTTTTACTTGTTTGCTCTGTCAGTTTCCAGGCCTGTTATTTCAACAAATACATCTTCCAATGTCGGTTTAATCTCTTTTGCTTCGTACACCGATACTCCTTTATTATGAAGCAGCTGCAGAAGAGGAAACAGGGGAACAGGTTCTTTATTGATCAGCTGACTGCTGTCATTGCTTAATATCTTAATAGTGCAGCCCGGGAAATGCTCTTTCAGCTCTTTTTGGACTGTTTCCATTCTGCCCTGATAAGTCAGCTGAACAATATGTCCCTGCATTGTGCTTTCCATAAGTTCATTTACAGTTCCGATTTTTACAATCCTGCCCTTTACAATAAGGGCAATTCTGTCACAGATGCGCTGGGCTTCCTCCAAATAATGAGTTGTCAGAAATATTGTTGTACCCTTGTCTTTTAAGTCGAGTATCAGTTTTCTTATATGCCTGGCGCTTTCAACATCGATCCCTGTGGTGGGTTCATCCAGGAAGAGAATTTTAGGGTTATGTATAATGCCGGCTGCAATGGTAAGTTTGCGTTTCATCCCTTTTGAGTATGCCCTGAAAGGGCGGTTTCCGGCCTCGGTTAAATTAAACAGGTTCAGCAATTCTTTCGCCTTTTTTTCCCGCTCTTTTTTTTCCATTCCGTAAAGAGCAGCGCAAAAACAAAGGTTGTCGAACCCGTTCATTTCGCCGTATAAATTGCTTTCATCAGGTACTATGCCGATGATGCGCTGAACCTTTTTTATGTCCCTCACAGCGTCGATACTGTTTATATGGATTTCGCTGCCGGAAGGCCTGGACAGACCGGTCAGCATATTAATTGTGGAGGTCTTTCCGGCTCCGTTGGGTCCCAGAAATCCAAAAATTTCCCCCTTGTTGATATGGAATGAGATGTTATCTACAGCAAGAAAATCCCCATACAGCTTTTTAAGATTTTTTACATTTACAATTTCCATGTGAATTTCGGCTCCCCTCTTTCCATCTGCCGCACGATTCGGGTATTGTTTGTGATAGTGCTTCCAGCTTTGATACAAGACTTTTAAGGGCGGTTCTGTCTACTTTATAGTGCATGAAGTAGCTTCTTTTTTCTCCGGTAATTAAACCTGCATCCCGCAAGACCTTTAAGTGCTGGGATACGGCTGATTCGGAGATGCCCAGATTTTGCGCCAAAGCCCTGACGCAATAATTATGACTAAGAAGCATAAGAAGTATTTTATACCGCGTTTCATCTGCCATTGCCTTAAACATTTTTATTTCTTCCATAGTAATGCACCTTACTATTTTTTATGATCCAACATATGGATTTAATTAAGCAACTGCTTAATTGGTATACTATCATACGATTACCATTAAGTAAATACTTAATTAAAAATGCCTGTCTGATAGTTACGGCATAAAACTTTCAGCCGTCAGTAAGCATTATCGCTGTCTGCAGGGTCAGGCAGCATCACAATACTATGGAGGGTGCCATGGATTGACAGAAAATCAGCGTCCTGATAAAATAGCATTAATTCTAAAAGGGAGTAGCTGTGGGAAACCCAGGTAAGATCAACATGCTGGAGTGATCCTGGTCTTACCGCTTTAGTATTAATTAAAGTTAGCGAGACTTTTAGATTATCAGAACCTGCCTGATAATCTTAAGGTTTTTTTATTTAATAAATTCAAATAAT
>JAAZHD010000546.1 GCA_012510895.1 Clostridiales bacterium | reverse complement strand
CGTTCGTCTATGCTTGATGTTCTGGGGCAGGATTATATACGCACTGCGCGTGCCAAGGGAGTTTCAGGCAAAAATATTATCTTTGGCCATGCGCTCAAGAATGCGCTAATTCCTGTTATTACGTATTGTGGGCCTATGCTTGCGGGCATTGTTACAGGTTCACTTGTTGTTGAGAAAATTTTTGCAGTACCTGGCATTGGACGGGCATTTGTTAACAGTATTACAGGACGGGATTATCCCTTGATTATGGGGACAACCATTGTACTTTCGGTACTTATAGTAATTATGAATCTGGTAAGCGATATTTTGTACAAAATCGTTGACCCCCGAATAACTCTAGAATAAGGAGGCAAGCAGTAAGTCATGAATAAGAAAATATTCAGCCTCCATCCGGATTTAGATGCTTTTATGCCGGCTTCAGAGGCCGAGAAAGAATATATGGTCGAAATGCGACAAAGCACTACCTTTTTTAAGGATGGTGTTAAGCGTCTATTGAAAAACAAGGTTGCTACAGCAAGTTTCATAATCATTCTTACAATTGCTTTAGCATCAATAATACTTCCCATGGTCTGGCCATATTCTTATGATGCTATGCTAGGTGTTAGTCCGGGGAAACCGGTTGATTCATCGTATAATAATTTAAGACCCTTTGAATATGGTGCTACGGAACTGAGACTTATAGAGCAGGGAGAAAAGGTATTTCCACATATATTTGGCACAGATTCCTCAGGTCGTGATTATTTTATTCGCGTTGTTTATGGAACACGAATATCTTTGGCTGTCGGTTTCTTTGCAAGTATTATAGTGCTGGTTATTGGTATAACTGTAGGTTCTATTTCCGGATATGCCGGCGGCAAGATTGATCTTTATGTCATGAGGATAGTGGATATAATTTACTCTTTGCCTGATATGCTTGTGGTTATTTTACTGGCATCAGTGCTCAGAGTTTCACTTGCCGGTGTTATCGAAGGTTCTGTACTGGCTAAAATAGGTTCTAATATAATCAGTCTGTTTATCGTTTTTGGTGTATTGTACTGGGTGTCCATGGCTCGGCTTATTCGAGGCCAAATCCTTTCCTTGCGTGAACAGGAATATGTTCTGGCAACCAGGGCAACAGGAGCCAAGGGCAGCTGGATTATAAGAAAACATCTTATACCGAACAGTATCGGTGTTGTAATAATTTCTACAGCATTGCAGATACCAAGCGCCATTTTCACTGAGAGCTATCTTTCTTTCCTTGGACTAGGTGTAAATGCACCAATGCCTTCCCTCGGTTCATTGGCTTCAGAAGCACTTAACGGCCTGACATCTTATCCGTTCCGACTTGTAATACCAGCAGTGGTAATATCTCTCATAGTATTATCACTAAATCTGTTCGGAGACGGTTTGCGCGATGCCTTTGACCCGAAGCTCAACAAATAGGAAAGGAGAATAATTTTGATGCCATTATTAGAAATTAAGGATCTGCACACATATTTCTATACAGATGCCGGTAAGGTAAAAGCAGTTAATGGTGTTTCCTTTAGTTTAGAGCGAGGAAAGGTATTGGGCATTGTAGGGGAATCCGGATCCGGCAAGTCTGTTACAGCATACTCAATAATGCAAATACTTGAGGGAAACGGCGAAATCGTTTCCGGATCCATAAAATTAGACGGACAAGAGCTTGTCGGTGCAGGAGAAGAAGTAATGAAGAAGGTACGCGGCAACAGGATTTCTATGATTTTTCAGGATCCAATGACTTCACTTAACCCCACATATACTATAGGGAAGCAACTAATGGAAGCCATAATGCTTCATACCAACAGAAGTAAGAAGGAAGCGTATGATCGTGCTGTTGAGATGCTTCGCTTAGTTAATGTGAATGAACCGCTAAAGCGTATGAAACAATATCCTTTCGAGCTTTCAGGCGGCATGCGACAAAGGGTTATGATTGCTATGGCTCTTGCCTGCGAACCGGATATTCTTATCGCAGATGAGCCGACAACAGCTCTTGATGTTACAATACAAGCACAAATATTAGAGCTTATGAAGTCTTTGCAGGAAGAACTTGGCATGGTTATTATACTGATAACCCATGATTTGGGCGTTGTTGCGCAGATGTGTGATGAAGTTATAGTTATGTATGCAGGCTCTATTTGCGAACAGGGTACAGTGGATGAAATATTCTATAATCCGTGCCATGAGTATACAAAAGGTCTTTTACGCTCAATACCGACAACATCGGATGTTGAAAAACTTATGCCGATTCCCGGGACACCTATTGACCTGTTAAATATGCCTAAAGGATGCCCTTTTGCACCTCGTTGTGAAAATGCAATGAAGATATGCATTAAGCAACCTGCCGAGACTATAAAGATAAATGATAACCATACTGCAGCATGTTGGATGAACGTAAAGAAGGGTATTGATGAAGGAAAAATAGTATTTGACAATGATATGGAAGGTGGTGACCTGCAGTGAGCAAGAATTCGGTTAAGCCTTTAGTTGAAGTGGAAAATTTAAAAAAGCACTTTGATATAAATACAGGTTTTTTAAGTACAAAGCCGTTAAAGGCAGTGGATGATGTCAGTTTTTCCATTAATAAAGGCGAAACATTAGGCCTTGTTGGTGAATCCGGATGCGGAAAAACTACTGTTGGTCGCACCTTGCTTCACCTATACAAACCAACAGGAGGCAGAATATGGTACGATGGAAGAGAAATTCGTACCAAGGAAGATATCAGCTATCTGCGCAGAAAGGCTTCTATGGTTTTCCAGGATCCATATTCTTCTTTAAATCCCCGTATGACGGTTTCTGATATCATTGGTGAACCTCTTGATGTACAGAAAAAATACACTAATAAGAATGAGCGCCGTGATCGTATACTTGAGCTAATGAACTATGTCGGCTTGAACAGTGAGCATGCATCGCGTTATGCCCATGAATTCTCCGGTGGACAGCGTCAGAGAATTGGAATTGCCAGAGCATTGGCTGTGGATCCAGAATTGCTGGTATGCGACGAGCCTGTTTCTGCATTGGATGTATCCATTCAGGCACAGGTAATCAATATGTTTGTTGAACTTCAGGAAAAATTAGGGCTTACTTACTTGTTTATTGCCCATGATATACTAGTCGTACGCCATATAAGCGACAGTATTGCCGTTATGTATTTGGGAAAAATGGTAGAGCTGTCGGATGCTGATGAAATATATAATCGTCCTTTGCATCCTTACTCTAAATCACTGCTTTCAGCAGTTCCTATACCTGATCCAAAGACTGCCCGTGAACGTAAACGCATTGTGTTGTCCGGAGACATACCGAGTCCTCTGAATGCTCCATCGGGTTGTCCATTCAGGACACGGTGTCCATATGCGACAGAAGAATGTGCTACTTCCATGCCGCAATTTGAAGAAGTCTCTAAAGGACACTATGTTGCATGTCACAGGGTGAATGAAATTAATTAATTTAGATCAATATATGTATCTTCAAAACATATTATATGTTTTGAATGATACATATTTTGAAAAATATACATAGAAAGAAGGAAGGAGAAAACATGAAAGAAAAAGTGAAGAGAATTTCAGCAATTATACTGTCTCTGATTCTGTTATTCAGTCTTGCTGCATGCGGCGGCGCTGGTAAAGGTCTAAAAGTATGTATTGCTTCCGAGCCGGACACCCTTGACCCAGCTCTTAATTCTGCTGTAGACGGCGCTACAATGATTGCGCACCTGTTTTCAGGCTTGGCTAAGTTGACACATGATGAAAACGGTAAATATGTCATCGCCCCTGACGTAGCAGAGGAGCTTGTAGAAGGTGTAGAAAATGAAGATGGTACTGTAACTTACACTTATACCATCAGAGACGATGTTAAATGGTCCGATGGTAAGCCGGTTACAGCGCATGACTTTGAATTTGCATGGAACCGTGCAGCTTCTACAGAACTTGCAGCAGATTACAGCTATATGTTTGAAATCATTGATGGATTTGCTGAAATGTGGGAAACAGATGCAGATGGTAATTTTGTTAACCCGGATGCCAAGCTAAATATAAAAGCAGTTGATGAAAAGACATTTGAGGTTACTATTACAAATGCTGTTCCATACTGGGATGAATTACTTGCATTCCCTGTATTCTTCCCTGTGCGTGAAGATGTTGTTTCCAATGAAGCCTGGGCAACTGATCCTAAAACATATGTAAGCAATGGCGCCTACAAAATGACTGAGTGGAAACACAACAGTGTTATAGTCATAGAAAAGAATCCAAATTATCATGATGCAGATTCTATCTTAATGGAAAAAATCGAGTTCTATCTTTCTGATGATTCAAATAATATGCTGACCAACTTCAAAAATGGTACATGGCTGTTTATTGATGATGTTCCTACAAACGAAATAGAGACACTAAAAGCTGAATATCCTGATGAATTTGTAATTGCAGGACAAATTGGAACCTATTATCTCAGCTGGAATGTTAATGCCGAACTGCTTCCGGAAGGCAGCAACCTTACAGGAGAAGAAGCAGAAGCAGCCAGAGCCGAAATTCGTCAGGCTATAAGCCTCTTGATTGACCGTAACCATATCGTTGAAGCCATTGCACAAGGCGGACAGGTTCCTGCTTCATCATTTGTTGCAATGGGTATGACAGAGCCGGATGGTAGTGAGTTTTATCTGAATGCCGGCCCCAGTGAGGATTACGCTGGCTACTATGATGTATCAGCTGAAGCATTTGAATCAAACTTTGAAAAAGCTATGGAGATTCTGAAAAAGTATTATACTTATGATGAATCATCCAAGAAGTTTACTGACTTCCCGGCAATCACATACCTGTACAACACATCAGAAGGTCATAAAGCTATTGGTGAATATATTCAGAGCGCTCTCGCATCCGTGGGAATTACTATTAACCTGGAAAATCAGGAGTGGAATACCTTCCTGAATACCCGTAAAGAAGGTAATTACACAGTAGCGCGTAACGGCTGGGTTGCTGACTATAATGATCCGATATGCTTCCTTGATATGTGGACATCAGGATCCGGTAATAATGACATTCAGTTTGGTAAAGATGAACATGCAGGTATCGCCATGTACGATCTGGATTTAACAGAATATGGATACGATGTTAACGTAAAAGACGGTACATGGGCAGAAACCTATGATGTACTCATTAACACTATTAAATCTGAAACAGATCCTGAAAAACGGTTTGCGCTAATGCACCTGGCAGAAGATATGTTAATGGAAACAGGAGCTACTACTCCGATTTACTTCTATACTGATCTTTATATGATCAGCAAGAAGGTAGACGGTTTCTTCGCGAATCCCCTTGGATATAAGTACTTTATGTACTGCACAGTGAATAATTAACCTATACTAATATAATTGAAAAAAGATAAAAAAATATTGGCAGACTCCAGGTCTAATAGATCTGGAGTCTGCCAATTTTCTATAACATATTTATTTATCTTGTTTGTGCGTTATCCAAAAAGGCTTCACTGTCATCTGCAGCCTTGAGCAGATTTAACCTGGCTGTTGACAGCATCAGCTTTATGCGATTCTCTTGATTTATTTTGGTTGCCCCAGAGTCATAATCTATTGCCACAATATTGGCATTCTGATGCCTTTCTTTAATCTTTCGTATCATACCTTTCCCTGATATATGATTGGGGAGACATCCGAAAGGTTGAGTGCATATGATATTTTCAATCCCTGAATTAATTAATTCCAGCATTTCAGCTGTCAATAACCAGCCTTCACCCATCTTGACACCGGTTCCAATATATCCTTTGACTAAAGACTTAATATGGTCAAAGGATGAGGGAGCTTTGAATATGTACTGTGTCTTTACTGCATCAATGAGCATATTTTGCATTCTTATCAGATAATTCTTCAGAAGAGCTGCTAAGAATGAAGCAATGATATTAATGCCATAAAGTTTTGTATCTGTAATCCTATTATCACAAGTATATATAATAAAATCCATTAGCCCTGGTATATGTACTTCCGCATCTTCTTGTGCCAATAATTCTTCCAGGCTGTTCTTTCCCAAAGGAGAGTACTTCATATAAATTTCTCCCACAATTCCCACCTGAATCTTATCGACTTTTTTCACAGGAATATGGGCAAAATCTGCAGCTATCTGTTCCATGTTCCTTTTAATGTTCCTTTTACTGAAAAAACTTTTTCCATTTAATTCATTGCTTAATTTTATAACCCATTTATCGACGATTCTGTCCGTTTCACCGGGATTAATTTCATAAGGACGAACTTGATTTGAGAGAAGCATTAGGATATCTCCGTATAAAGTGGCATACACAAATTGAACCAAAAGACTGGGCCTAATCATAAACCCTGGGTTTTTTTCCATACCATTCAAGTTAAAGGAGATAACAGGAATATGTTCTAACTTGTTTTTCTTTAGTGCCTTTCGCAGCAGATAGATATAGTTTGAAGCACGACAACCTCCTCCGGTTTGAGTTATAATCAATGCAAGTTTATCCTCATCGTATTTTCTGCTTTTTATGGCATCCAATAGTTGACCTATAACCAAAAGCGCCGGATAACAGGTATCATTGTGAACGTTTTGCAAACCTTCTTCTATTATTCGAGAATGAGATGTGTTGAGCAACTCTGCTTTATATCCGTGCTTTACCAGGATGTTTTTCATAAATTTAAAATGAATGGGAAGCATCATAGGAATTAGTATGGTATATTCCTTTTTCATTTCCTTTGTAAATAAAATTCTTCCATCTTTACTATATTTTTTAATTTTAGTTCTTTTGAAAATCTTCATATGATTCAAATCCTTTAAGCATTTAAAATGAGATAGCTGCTATCAGACTTCGCAGACGAATTTTGGCAGCACCTAAATTACTTATCTCATCAATTTTAATCTGAGTATATAATTTGTTCCCTGCCTCAAGTATGTCACGTACTTCGTCACTGGTAATGGCATCCAATCCACAGCCAAATGATACCAGTTGTACCAATTGCATGTTATTATGCTTTGTGACATATTTTGCCGCATTATAAAGTCTGGCGTGATATGTCCATTGATTTAATACCTGTATTTTTTGTTTTCGCTCCAAATGGCTGATGCAGTCCTCAGAGATAACTACCATACCTAAGTTGTTAATTAACTGATCTATGCCATGATTTATACCTGGATCTATATGGTAGGGACGGCCTGTAAGCACCAGAATGTTCAAATTATTATCATTAGCATACTTAATAGCCTTTTGGCCGTATTCTATAATATCATTCTTATATCGTAAATATTCCATGTAAGCTTTTTGAACAGCCTTTTTTGTCAGCTTGCCTGGAATACTGAATAGGTTATTAAAGTAACTGCTGATCCTCTTAGTAAATTCTTTTCTATTGAATAAGGAGAAATAGGGATAATAAAAATTAGCATTATTTAAAGCAGATACATTAGCCTTGAGCAATTCAGGGTAATAAGCTACTACAGGACAATTGTAGCAATTGTCACCGGATTTTTCATCAAAGTTATAGGACATGCAGGGATAGAAAATATTATCAATACCTTGTTCCAATAAAACTTCAATATGCCCATGCATCAGTTTGGCAGGATAACATACAGTGTCTGATGGAATCGTATGCTGGCCTTTTGTATATACTTCCCGAGTGGAGATTCCGGAGTTTACTACTTCAAAGCCGACTTCACTCAGCAGTGTATGCCAGAAAGGAAGATTTTCGTACATATTTAGCCCCATGGGAATGCCTATTCTACCTAATGGTGCATTTTTCACGGGCTTGTATTTGCTCAGTCTTTCTAATTTATACTGGTATGCATTGGGAAGGTTTGATCGTTCTTTACTGCCCAATGCCCGTTCACATCGATTACCTGATATATATTTTTCGCTATTACTAAACACATTAATAGTAAGCTTACAGTTATTGGTGCATATTTTACATTGAGCAGCCCTGGCTTTATGGGTAAAATTTTCTAATTCCGTCAAGCCCAGCATAGAAGACTCATCTTTATGTAAGGATTTTGCATAAAGCGCAGCGCCAAATGCACCCATGAGACCGGCAATAGGAGGCCTGGTAACTTTTTTTTCGGTTTCCAGTTCAAAACTGCGCAGTATACAATCGTTCAGAAATGTTCCACCCTGTACCACTATATGTTCTCCCAATTCATCAGGAGATGATACTCTAATAACTTTGTACAATGCATTCTTAACGATACTTACAGCTAAACCGGCCGCTATATCTGAGATATCTGCACCATCTTTTTGTGCCTGTTTTATAGATGAATTCATAAAGACTGTACATCGGGAACCCAGATTAACCGGTTGCTTAGCAAAAAGTCCTAACTTTGCAAAATCTTCGACGGAATACCCTAAAGCATGAGCATAAGTTTCAATGAATGATCCACAGCCGGATGAGCATGCTTCATTAAGCATAATAGTATCTACAGCATTATTTCTGATCTTAAAACATTTTATATCCTGGCCGCCGATATCCAGTATAAAGTCTACATGAGGCTCATAAAATCTGGCTGCAAAATAATGAGCAACAGTTTCTATTATATTCCCATCCAAATGGAAAGCATTTTTAATTAATTCTTCTCCATAACCGGTTGATGCGCTGGATCGTATCCGAATTCTGTCTCCGCAAAGCTTATGTATTTTTTTTAAATGTTTTTTAAACAGTGGTATAGGTTCACCATAATTAGATTGATAGAATTTATATAGAATGTCTCCTTCAGGTGTTATTAATACAAGCTTTATAGTGGTGGAGCCGGCATCAATTCCTAAATATGCATCACCCTCATAATCGGAAATATTAAGATATTTTATCTTATCCTTTTTATGCTTTTCAAGAAATACCTTGTATTCTTCCTGGCTTTCAAAAAGAGGAGGCATGGAATGAACGGAATACCTGACATTTTGTGCACGGGTAAAACCATATAAGATATCTTTATAATTTATAAAGGACAAGTTTTTGCTATACAGGGCAGCACCCAAGGCAACATAATATTCCCCATTTTCAGGGAAAATTGCATGCTCTGTGTCAAGGTTCATACTTTCTATGAAGCGTTTTCTAAGCCCTTTTTGAAAGGTCAGGGGGCCGCCCAAAAATGCAATTCTGCCTTTTAGCTGCCTTCCCTGGGCCAGGCCTGTTATGGTTTGATCCACTATTGCCTGATATATGCTGGCTGCTATATCTGTTTTCTTTGCTCCTTGATTTAACAGAGGTTGGATATCAGATTTCGCAAATACACCGCACCTTGATGCAATATTATAAATTTTTTCATGGTTCTCACTGAGCGTGTCTAATTCTTCAAGAGAAACATTGAGCAAGGAAGCCATTTGATCGATAAAAGCACCTGTGCCTCCGGCACAACTGCCATTCATTCTCTCTTCAGTACCTCCTGTAAGGAAAAGAATTTTAGCATCTTCTCCGCCTAATTCAATTACAGCGTCTATATTATCCAAAAATGTTTCTACTGAAATTCGGGTTGCAAAAACTTCCTGAACAAATTCGAACCCTGCATCCTTGGATAAACCCAAACCGGCAGAACCTGTTATAGCAAGTTTTAATTTTTTACCTTCCAATATATCTCTCAAATCAAGAAATAAAGATTTGGCAGCATCTCTTACCATGGTATTATGCCAGCTATAATGCTTATATATGATTCTATTACTTTCATCCAATATGATAATTTTAATAGTGGTGGATCCAATATCAATACCGATATAGCGATGCATATATTCACCTTTTCTGCATATAAAAAATATACAAACCATTCAGAGTATGATATATTAATGTAAGTGCGATTAAGTCCGTATAATTGTGTAAAAGGATAGTGAGCCACAGACTCGTTTCCTCGGTTATAATATAGGTGTGAACAAATACAAAACCGAGGAGG